>SOJG01000049.1 GCA_004375885.1 Dehalococcoidia bacterium | reverse complement strand
TCTGGGATTTGGCATGGTCGTTCTCACGCCGATCGTGAAGGGAGCCACTATGGTAATCCTCCCTCATTTCAGCTCAAAGAATGTCCTGGAGGCTGTAGAGCGGGAAAAGGTAACCATGCTTATGGGCGTACCGGCTAGCTTTAATGCCCTGGCCAGGATAGACGAAGAAATGCGTAGAAGCTATGACCTTAGTTCGTTGCGGGCGGTGCTTTCGGCCGGCGCAAAGTCTTCAGCCCATTTCATGGAGATGCTTGAGACCAGGTTTGGCTTAACTGCCTGCGAAATATACGGGCTCACCGAGTTGCTAATGGTCACTATGGGTGCCGTTCGTGACCGCAAGTTGGGTACGGCAGGGAGGCCTCTGGCTGAGCTTAGAGTGCTGGATAGAAGCGGCCAGGAAGTACCCCGGGGCACCGTAGGAGAAGCTGTTGCCAGGGCCCCCTGGATGATGAAGGAATACTATAAGTCGCCTGAACTCACGGCGCAGGTCATCAAGGATGGTTGGTTTCACACCGGCGATCTGGTCAGGTTGGACGAGGATGGCTACCTGGAGTTTATAGAGAAGACATCATCTATAATAGTGCCCTCGGGCGGAGTTAAGATTCTCCCCGCGGCAGTCGAGGAAGTTCTCCTGGGGCATCCCTCGGTAGCCGAAGCAGTTTGCGTCGGTGTCCTTGATGATTACAAAGGGCAAATACCCACGGCTTTTATAGTGCTCAAGGAAGGACACAATGCTACGGCCGACGAAATACGCGATTTTTGCCGCCAGAGCTTGACCGATTATAAAGTGCCCAAGCAAATCAAGTTTGTTGATAGCATGCCCAGAACCGAGTCGGGCCAAATAGACCGGAGACTACTTAGCCGACCAGAGGAAAGGTGAAAGGGACGGCTAATAGGCGCGGCCCCGGTCAAGTGCCGGCATTAGACGCAAGCCACGACCTTGCCCTATAATCACTGTGTAGCGTCATCAGTGGTGGATTTGACATGGAAGGGATGCCCTTGGAGCAAGAGAAGGATTTCGACACTGCCTCGCTGGAGGCTGTCCTAAAGCCTCGCTCCATAGCCGTCATTGGAGCATCACACAGGAAACTCACGATCGGGAATACGCTTTTCCACAATTTACTGCACCAGGAGTTTACGGGAGTCGTCTACCCGGTGAATCCAAACGCCAAGGCCGTCGCCGCAGTGCAAACATATCCCTCCGTTCTCGATATACCCGGAGAGGTAGACCTGGCCATTATTATCACCCCGGCGGAGACCGTCCCCCGGCTGATGGCGGAGTGCGGACAAAAGGGAGTGCGCGGCGTCATCGTGATATCAGCGGGCTTTGGGGAGAGCAGCCCAGAGGGAATGGAGAGGCAGAAGACGATACTTGAGACGGCTCGCCGCTACGGAATGCGCCTGGTGGGACCGAACTGCATGGGCGTCATCAACACTGACCCTGCGGTCAATATGAACGCCACTTTCTCCTCCGTTTTCCCTCCGGCCGGCGGTGTCGCCATGAGTACTCAAAGTGGCGCGCTCGGACTGGCTATCATAGAGTATGCCAGAAACCTGAACATCGGGCTTTCCACATTTGTCAGCATTGGCAACAGGGCTGATGTCTCCAGCAACGATCTGCTCGAGTACTGGGGAAGAGACCCGTCTACCAGGGTCATCCTCCTTTACCTTGAATCTTTCGGCAATCCCAAGAGGTTCGTCCGCATCGCCCGCAGCATCACTCTCACCAAGCCGGTGGTGGCGGTAAAAAGCGGGCGCACTTCGGCAGGCTCCCGGGCTGCCGCCTCACATACCGGGGCATTGGCTACTGCCGAAGTGGCTTCTGAAGCCTTGTTTGCCCAGACCGGAGTGATCCGGGTAGATACGCTGGAAGAGCTCTTCAATGTGGCCAACCTCTTGTCTCACCAACCTATTCCTCGGGGCCAAAGGGTGGCCATTCTCACCAACGGAGGGGGACCCGGCATTATGACCGCCGATGCCTGTGCTAATAGGGGATTGGAATTACGCACTCTCTCAGCTAAGACCGTCTCAAAACTGGAGAGCTTTCTCTCACCTCGAGCCAGCCTTGCCAATCCGATTGATATGACTGCTGACGCCGGCGCCGAGGAGTACGGACGTGCGCTGGATGTTCTGGTGCGCGATGATGACATTGACATTGTGATAGTCATCTTTATCCCGCCCATACCCGTGCAGTCTGAAGAGGTGGCCGATGCCATAAGGGAGCTGGCACCGAAGTTCCGTAAGCGCGGAAAGACACTGGTAGCTTCATTCATGGGTTCGCGTGGCACCAGTATCGAGTACGATTCCCAAGGTGGCGGTTGCATTCCTATCTTCACCTTCCCGGAGCATACTGCGGTTGCCCTCGCTGAGGCGTGTCAGTACGGTCGTTGGCTACAAAGGCCAAAGGGGGTGGTTCCCAGACTGGCAGGGATCAACAGAGAAAAGGCCGCTGAGGTATTGGCATCCACCCTGAGTCAAAGCTCCACCCGACCCCTCTGGCTGGAAACTGCCTCCATCTCCAATCTGCTCAACGCATACGGCATCAAGGTCGCGGTGTCCAGGTCAGTAACGACAGCTGAGGATGCAGCCAGGGTGGCTGAGGAAATCGGCTTCCCGGTCGCGCTTAAGCTCCAGTCTGACACGATAACCCACAAGACTGAGGTCGGAGGAGTGGTCCTCTCACTGCGCTCATCAGGAGAGGTCAAGAAGGCCTTCAGCCAAATCAAAGAGCGCCTCGAGGGTCTGGGAAGAGTCGACGAGATGCAGGGAGTCACCGTTCAGCAAATGATATCTGAAGGAGTTGAGGTGATTGTGGGCCTGACCCAGGACCCTTCCTTCGGCCCTCTGATCATGTTCGGTATGGGCGGCACCTATGCCGAGTTCTTCAAGGATATCGCATTCCGTATTCACCCCTTGACTGACGTTGACGCCCAGGACATGGTGCACTCGGTGAAGGCCTCTCAGCTCCTTGCTGGCTGGCGGGGCTCCAAGCCGTCCGACGTTAAAGCTCTTGAAGACCTTCTGCTCAGAGTGTCTGCTATGGTCGAGGACTTACCCCAGATAGCAGAGATGGACCTCAACCCGGTGAAGGCTCAAGAGCAGGGGCAGGGGTATGTTGTAGTTGATGCCCGAGTCCTGCTCTCCTGACCAGGTGGTAGCGACTACTCAGGCTGCGCTGCAGCTTTAGCTAGGCCAGATCATGGTTCTTCGCCTGCCTCGGTTCCAGCCGCTTCGAATCGCGCTTTGACGCGCCTCAGGCACCTGATGTAGAATGCAGCGCAAGATGATTGTGCCTCAATCATATGAGCGCCAACCATCGGGCGGGGTGAGTCTTCCATGACAGAAGTGGTCTACAAGAAGCTGGCTGAAGCGCTTAACGCCCGCAGTATGACATATCCCTCAGTACCATGTGACGAGTTCTACGCCTTTGCCAGGGAGATATTTACGCCGGAGCAGGCAGAGATTGCCTCCAATATGCCTCTCAATGGTGCCACGTCAGAGGAGCTAGCCGTCGTGATGAAAGGAGCCCATGCCGGGCACCTGGAGAAGCAACTGGAGGATATGGCCCGTGGCGGCACGGTGCGGGTGAAAGAAGAGAACGGTAAAAGGTCCTACGAGTTGCTGCCCCTGGTACCTGGCATCATCGAGCTGCAGTTTATGCACGGCGGAGTTGATGAGCGCACCAAGCGATTAGCACGACTGATGAAGAGCTACGGCAAGGCGCTAAAGAACACAATGATGACAACACTGGCACAAATGCCGGTTGCCGGCACCTCCAGGGCCAGGACGATTGGGGTGGAACGGGATATCTCTGGCCAGCCCACGATTCTGGCCTACGACGAGGTGATGAAACTCATAGATACAGCGGAATACATAGCCGCAGGTGTCTGTGTGTGCCGTCATCAGGGGGACTTGCTGGACAGACCTTGCGACAAGCCCAAGAATGATAAGTGCATGATTTTGGGCCCGTCAGCACGATTCGCCGATGACCATGGGTTTGTTCACCTCATCTCCAGGGACGAGGCCAAACAGAGCATAGATGAAGCTGAGGCAGCAGGCCTTGTTCATGTCTACGCCAATAGCCAGGATAGATTTATCGACCTTCTCTGCGCCTGCTGTGGGTGTCACTGCTTCATGCTAAGAGGAGTGAGCCGGAGCCCATCGCCCAGCCGGGCTGTCCTCGCCCGCTGGGTGATAACGGTAGACGATGAAGCCTGCTCGGGGTGCGGTGCCTGCCTAGACAGGTGCTGGATGCAGGCCCTGCATATGGAAGGTGATTTGGCGGTGCGAGATGTCGAACGCTGCATCGGCTGTGGTATCTGCATGTATGTCTGCCCATCTGACGCCATGAGATTGGTCCGCCGAGAAACCGCTCCCGTTAAGAGCTGAGATAGCTCAAGCCGCACGTTGTCCCGACACTGGTAGGGTTTGAACCATGGCAATCTCCGGGCACTGGCTGGACGACCTTAATCCCTCGCAAGTCGAGGCGGTGACTCATGGAGATGGGCCTCTCCTGATAGTGGCGGGCGCTGGCACAGGCAAGACACGTACTCTGGCCTACCGCGTGGCCCACCTCATATCCCAGGGAATAGCTCCCGACCGCATCCTCTTGTTGACTTTCACCCGGCGGGCCGCCGAGGAGATGCTGCGGCGGGCAGCCATGGCTATTTCTCAGGAGACGGTCAGCACCCGTGTCTGGGGTGGCACCTTCCACGCCGCTGCCAACCGGTTGCTACGGATGTACGGTAAGCCGGCACGCTTGCCAGCCGACTTCACGATCATGGACCGGGCGGACTCCGAGGACTTCCTGAATGTAGTCCGCAACGACCTGGGCCTGGCGCGCACCGATAAGAGATTTCCCCGCAAGAGCACATGCCTGGACATCTACTCACGTCGGGTCAACAGCGATGACGAGCTGGACGCTGTTTTGAAAAGGTATTTCCCCTGGTGCGAAATATGGCTGGATGAGCTGAAGACGCTTTTCCGCCAGTATGTCGAACGAAAACAACAAAGATATGTTCTGGACTATGACGACCTCCTGCTCTACTGGCACCACATGCTGCAGGAGAATTCTCTGGCAGCGCTTATGAGTGAGCGTTTCGACCATATTCTGGTAGACGAATACCAGGACACGAACCGCATCCAGGCAAGGATTCTGGAGGGGATGAGGTGTGGAAACAAGAACCTCACCGTGGTGGGAGATGATGCCCAGAGCATTTACAGCTTCCGCAGTGCGACGGTGAAGAACATGATGGACTTCCCATCGCAATTCCCGGGGACAAAGATAGTAACTCTGGAACACAACTACCGTTCCGTTCAGCCGGTCCTGGAGACCACCAACCGTATCATTAGCCAGGCCCGCGAGCGTTATTCCAAGAAATTATGGTCCGACCGCAAAGAGGGACAGAGACCGCAGGTCATCACCTGCGTCGACGAGAGCCACCAGGACGAAGAGGTTATCCGGCGCGTCCTGGAGCACTATGAGCAAGGTATACAACTCAAGAAACAGGCCGTGCTGTTTAGAGCATCGTCGAACTCGGCCTCCCTGGAGCTGGCACTAATACGACGCAACATTCCCTTTCGCAAATACGGAGGGCTGCGCTTCCTTGAAACTGCCCACATCAAAGACCTGGTCAGCATCCTCCGCATTCTGGAAAACCCCAGAGACGAGATGGCCTGGTTCCGGGTGCTGCAGCTACTGAGCGGAGTAGGACCGGCCATAGCCGCGTCCGCGTTTCGCCACCTGCAGGACAATGACTTCGATCCACGCTCTATTGCCAGCTTTCCAGCGCCATCGAGCGCACGCGTCGGTCTGGCCGGGCTGGCCGAGCTGATTCGAGATCTCTCAACCGCGGAAAATAGCCCTCCGGCAGCGCAGCTGGACCGGATATCCAAGTTTTACCTTCCGTTGCTTGAGAAGAACTACGACGATCCCCACCCCAGGAAGAACGATATTGAGCATCTGGGGGAGCTTGCCGCGCGCTATCCATCGCGCAGGCAGTTCCTGGCGGAGTTAGTGCTCGAACCGCCGGTGTCCACCGGAGACTTCGCGGGGCCTCCCGTTCTCGATGAGGACTGGCTGGTCCTCTCCACAATCCACTCAGCCAAAGGTCTGGAATGGCATGCTGTCTATCTAATCCACGCCGCCGATGGCTGTCTGCCGTCGGACCTTGCTACTGCCGACGATGACGAAATCGAGGAAGAGCTGAGGCTCACCTACGTAGCCATGACCCGTGCCCGTGACTTCCTGTACGTGCTCTGGCCCCTGCGTTTCTATACAAGAAGCCTTGCCGACACGCATGTCTACGCACAACTGTGCCGCTTCTTCACCCCCGAGGTGCTGGCCACCATGGATAGGATAGCCCACGATGAGGCTGAACGCGGAGGCGATCAATTCATCCCTGATATGGCGGACCACGGGATAATGGATAAGATCAGGGATATGTGGGACTGATGGCGGTGCAGGTCTCTGGCCCAAGTGAGATGCTTCTGGGTCGGTTGTGTGATGGATGGCAATACACTCGTGGCTCTCTAGCCTCTTTCATCATCTGCAAGGGAGGCATCGCTGTCCTCGTCGGTAAGTCCATCAACCACGATGTACTGCTCAGTCGCGGCACTCCGGCCGTTGTAACATCTTGATGCTGCAGTCTGAACCCTCTCTTGTGTCCTCTGATTGCCGGGACGCGATGCCAATTGGCCTACCGCAAATCGGGCACTGTATTCCCCAAGCACAGCCATTACAAAAGCCCGAACAGGCGCAATATCCTCAGGCTGCAAGCAGATGCTCCTGTCAAAAACACTGGCAAAACAAGGTATAATAGCTAGAAGGGAAGCCAAGGCAAGGAGCCGAAACTGGACCTGTGGAGGGGTGCAAGACACTGGCGAACTTGCACCAGAACAAGTGTCGCCTTTTTCCTTTGACCTACGGACATGTGGCCGGGCTTTCAGAAATAAAGACGGTGTGACACTTTGAGGAAGAAACAGCCTATATTCTATGGATGGTGGATAGTCGCAGGGCTGTTCGTGATAGGCGTACTCGGGTCTCTGGGAAGATATAACACGACTGCTTTTCTTCCCTTCATGATCTCCGAATCGGACTGGTCACGTCAAACAATAGGACTAGCCCAAAGTCTGGCTATATGGCTGTACGCGCTTTTTGTTCTGCTCTCCGGCACCCTGGTTGACAGAATCGGCAGCCGGAAGACCTTCTTGATGGGCGGCGCTGTTACCATCCTGGGTTGGGTCCTGTTCTCCACTGCAGAGTCACCCTGGCAGCTATATTTATACTACGGAGTGCTCCTGGCACTGGCAGTGAGCATGACCCATTATGTTCCCATCATGGCGACGGGCCGCAAGTGGTTCAGGAAGCGAGCGGGACTGGTGACCGGCATCACCGGTGCCGCCTGGGCCGTGGGGAACGCCATATTCTTACCTGTAATGACCGGGCTGGCTCATTCCCATGGGTGGCGTGACACTTCGTTGGTCCTGGGCATCTGCTTCGGTCTAACTATCATCCTGGTTGCTTTCTTCATCATTCGCGATACTCCGGAGTCCTCAGGACTGCGTCCTGACGGCGAGGAAGCTCTGTCCCACTCTCATGGCTCTGCACCGGTAGAGGTATCCTGGGTTGTGAGGCGTGCCATCACAACGTCGCCATTTATCCTGCTATTCGTCGCTTACTCCATCTATAACATCGGTCTTAGTGGCTTCGCCGCTCATGTGGTGGCGTGGGGCACAGACCTGGGCAGTCCGCAGGCAACCGCCGGGGTTTTTTCGACAGCATTCGCTGCGCCGTGGGCGATTGGCTGCATAGCCGGAGGGTGGCTGGGTGACAGATACGGCAAAACACGCGTAATGCCGATCGGCCTCATGCTCTGCACGGCAGCGATGCTGTATGGGTGGCTGGGAGTACATAGTGAGCGGAGCCTGCTGACGCTGGCCATTGCCGTGGGGCTGGGCACCGGGCTTCAGGTCTCCCTGTACGTCCCGCTGCTCGGCGACCTTTTCGGCCGCGACCGTGTGGGCTCGCTCTTTGGTATTCTCACCTTCGGCTATGGCTTGATTGGAGGCTGGGGACCGTTGCTTTGGGCCAGACTCCGTGAGGTATCCGGTCACTATAATGTTGCGGCCCTGGTATCTGCGGTATGTTATGCTATAGCTACTGTGGCCCTTTTCCTGATTCGCCCCATGAAAGCTGAAGGCGGTGATTAGAGTCATGGATATGGAGGAGGACCAGATAGAAAAGGCGCTGAGAGGAACAAAGAGGTTATCAAGCAATGGTTAAGCTGGCGCCGTCGATTCTTTCCGCTGACTTCGCCCGCCTTGGTGAGCAGATTGCCGAGGTGACCGGGGCCGGGGCCGACTATATCCACGTAGACGTCATGGACGGCCATTTCGTGCCCAATATCAGCATCGGGGCTCCGGTGGTGGCTTCAATTCGCCCTGTGACTGCCCTGCCCCTGGATGTCCATTTGATGATAGAGCATCCGGAGCGGTATATCTCCGACTTTGTTAAGGCAGGAGCCGATATCGTTACAGTGCATGTAGAAGCTTGCCCCCATCTCCAGGACACGATTCGGTTGATAAAGGAACTGGGAGTCAAGGCCGGAATATCCTTAAATCCCGCTACTCCTCTCAGTACAATCGACGAATTCGTTCCTCATGTAGACTTGATTCTCATTATGAGCGTCAATCCCGGCTTCGGCGGGCAATCCTTCATTCGTGCAACGCTGCCCAAGATAGCCGATATACGCAAAATCCTTGCTGACAGAAACCCAAGTGCCGAGCTGGAAGTTGACGGTGGAATCAATGCCGACAATGCCCGTGAGATAGTCAAGGCCGGTGCCGATGTCCTGGTGGCGGGAAACAGCGTGTTCAGAGCCAAGGAAGGAATAAGCCGGGCATTGCAGAGACTCCGGGAAGCGGTAAGCTAACCCGAGAGATTCAAGGTACTGCATGTTAGACCTAGTTAGGCCACACGAGTTTGAACGAGGGATTAAGCTATGCCAAGCATGATCAGAGAAGCCCTTAGAGACGACGTGGATAACCTAGCGCGTTTGCTCCTTGCGTTTAGGAACGAACATAGCCAGATGATAGGCGGCAAGGGTTCCTTCACACTCGACCAAGCTAGGGAAGAGGTGAAGGAAAACCTGCACAGGCAGGATAGCGGCTACTTCATTGCTTTGGATTCTTCATCGAATCAGCTTGTTGGATTCCGACGATGGGAACTGCATGACGGCTTCTACTTCACACGGGAACTCTACGTCATTCCAGATATGCGGCGGCAAGGGGTTGCCAAAGAACTTGTGCGTCACTTTGAGCAATGGGTTCTTGGCAAAGCACAGGACATTGCCTGTATCTCCTGCACTCCCCACAACGTAGCCATGATGAGGCTAGCGCGGTCCGAAGGATACGAAATCCTGAATATGATTGAGATGCGCAAGAATTTGACTGACGACGCAGGGGAGCCCCGCAGCGAAACGGAAGCAGTGGGATTGAAATGGAAGGTATTGTAGGGTTGCACAGGATTCCACTTCGGGTAACCGCCGAAAAAGGGCTGCTTTTTGAAGCGGACTTACTGTCGACGTGACGAAGCGGGCAACACCACCTGACAGAGTCTGTGAGATTCTTGGCCCCGACAAGTGGCGGCTCGCAATCACAAGAAGTGGGCAGGGACAAGCCCTACGGATGAGCATAGCAAAATGCAGGGGAGGGTCCTGTACTTTCCGGAGCTGGTCATACTGGTGAATTCAGGAGGCGAAGCGAACGATGCCTGCCAGGGCTGATGTAGCGCCAGCCTTCAGCCTCGTGCTGCTTGACCCTGAAGGGCCCCTTCCCCTTCTATCGTTGCGAGGGGCGGAAGCCCCGAAGCAATCTCGGTGCGGTTGTTGGGTGTGGAGGTTGCCGCGCCCCGACAAGTCGAGGATCGTAATAACAAGGGGCGCACGTGAGCTAGCGCGCTACTTTATACTGGGTGCGCAAGCATCTGGTGCAGATCTTGACTTTTCTTTTCTCTCCTTCTACCATAATCGTAGTCCGGTGAATATTAGGCAGCCAGCGTCGCAGCGTACGCCTCTTGGAGTGGCTTACATTGTGCCCAGATTGCGCCGTCTTACCACAGATCTCACACTTCATAGAAACTTCCCTGTCTTTTGAATTTGCATCAATGATAGCACAATCATCGGCCCCGATGGAAGGGCAGATATGAAAACTGATTCAGCTGCTGGTCAGACTCTGAGGGACATGTTTACCTCGGGAACCGTTTGGCTGGAAAGAAGCGCCCCCGATATCAATGCCATAAATGCCTTCCCAGTTCCTGATGGTGACACCGGAACCAACATGGCGCTCACCATGAAGTTCGCCCTGGAAGAGGCAGAGCTCCTCGGCCCGGA
>SOJG01000046.1 GCA_004375885.1 Dehalococcoidia bacterium | reverse complement strand
GACTAAAGTGACAGGCATTGGTTCGTTACGAAAGGTTCTCGAGCTTGAGTCTCAGAGAGGCTACACCGATACGGCGGTAATCGGTGGCCTGGATAAGTATCTGCACAAACAGGCAGGGCAAATCAGAGAGAGTCTTGTCCAGAGCCTGAACGAAGTAAAAGCGAGGGAACTGATCCCACAGCTCCTGAGAGACTTCGACGAACTCGGCATAGCTAATTCGCATTACGGCTCCTACAGCTTGGCCGAGCGTAAGCGATGGATGACCGATATCTTTGGCTGGTTAGATAGCCTGCAAGGAGCAAAGGAAGGCACCCTCGTTCTTCGCCGGGCACAGGACAGGCGTCCGCCTCTCACGTCAAGTGAGAGGACTGAGGCAGCGGTAACACCCGTAGTTGAACCCCGCCACAAACAAGGAGAAGGACTGGACTCGCCCATAACCGTTATCAAAGGCATCACGCCCGGCGTAGCGAACAAATTTGCCAGGCTCAAGGTCAGGACTGTGCGCGATTTGCTCTATTTCTTCCCCAGACGATATGTCGACTATAGTCGGAGGAAACCCATTTCCGAACTTGTGGTGGATGAGGATCAGACCATAGTGGGCACAATCTGGGAGGCCAGAGTCGCTACTCTGGGCAACCGACAAGGCACAGAGGCAATCATAGGCGATAACACAGGCAACGTTAGAGTGGTCTGGTTCAATCAGCCTTACCTGGCAAAAGGATTCCGTACCAACGCCAGCATAGTAATCAGTGGCACGGTTACCCAGTTCAGAGGACACAAGGTCTTCGAATCGCCTGAATGGGAATTGCTCAAAGACAAAGAGCTGATTCACACGGGACGCCTGGTCCCTATCTATCCTCTCACTCAGGGCTTATATCCCAGGCAGGTAAGGAAGTGGACCAAGCAGATTGCTGACGGCTACGCCTGGCAATTAGGAGACTTCCTTCCCTCACAGGTTAGGACCCGTTGCCAGTTCCTGGACCTGCCGGGAGCCATCGCTCAAATCCACTATCCAGATGACCAGACGATGGCCGAAAAAGCAAGAAGACGGTTATCCTTCGACGAGCTATTTCTTCTTCAGTTAGGCGTGCTGGCTAGAAAGCGAGACTGGCAGGAGGGGCAACCCGGCCACGCCTTTCGTATAGACAACGAAGTCATTGCCAGATTCTTACATTGCTTGCCTTTCGCTTTGACCCCGGCACAGGAGCGAGTCCTTCAGGAGATTCTGACCGATTTGCAGCAGACGAAAGCCATGTCCCGTCTTCTTCAGGGAGAGGTAGGCAGCGGCAAGACCATAATCGCGACCCTCGCTCTCTTGATATCTGCGCACAACGGTTACCAGGGGGCCTTGATGGCGCCCACCGAGGTCCTGGCCGAGCAGCATTACGCCAATATCTGCAGCTATCTGTCCAGGGTCGGCACCCAGGAACCTTCCCCCCTGCCTGGCTCGGGACAGGGCTCCGAGCCGGATGAAGGGGTCATCAGGCGCTACACAGCCGGGCAGCCAGGCGATGGGTGCTCGGTCTCCCGGCCGCTTACCATCGCCCTGCTCATTGGAAGCCTCAGCAGTAGTGCCAAAGAAGGGTTGCATCATAAGATCGGGCAGGGTGAAGTGGATATCGTTGTCGGCACCCATGCCCTCATTCAAAAGGAGGTAGAATTCAACAACTTGGGGCTGGCCGTCATAGATGAACAGCACCGCTTTGGCGTACTGCAGCGCTCCGCCCTGCGCCAAAAGGGATTCAACCCCCATGTCCTGGTCATGACAGCCACTCCTATTCCTCGAACTATGGCCCTCACCCTCTACGGGGACCTTGACCTTTCCGTGATTGATGAGTTGCCCCCGGGTCGGCAGGTGGTGAGAACAAAGCACCTGGACCCACAAGATCGGGCCAAAGCCTACCATTTCCTTCACCGCCAGGTCAGCAATGGTCGCCAGGCTTTCATAATCTGCCCGCTAGTCGAAGAGTCCGAGGTGCTGCAGGCAAAGGCTGCCACGAGGGAATATGAGCGACTGTCTCGAGAGATTTTCCCTGATCTGAGATTAGGATTACTCCATGGTCAGATGCCGAGCCGTGAGAAAGAGGCGGTGATGCGCCGTTTTCGAGCCGGGGAGCTTGATATTCTGGTGGCAACCTCGGTAGTAGAGGTGGGCATCGACGTACCTAGAGCCTCGGTCATGATGGTGGAGGGTGCTGAACGCTTCGGCTTATCTCAGCTTCACCAGTTCAGGGGACGCGTCGGGCGGGATAAGGAACAGGCCTATTGCTTCCTTATCCCCGAGAAGATCTCCCCTGAAGCAAGGGAGCGTCTCCGGCTGATGGAAAAGATCCATGATGGCTTTGTCCTGGCTGAGAAAGACCTGGAGCTGCGAGGTCCCGGGGAGTTTTTCGGCACCCACCAGAGCGGCCTGCCCGACCTCAAACTCGCCAAGCTAACCGATTTGCGCAGTCTGGAGCTAGCCCGACAGGAGGCAATGGCCCTGTTTCAAAGCGATCCTGATTTGAAAGAAGCTGAGCATGAACCTTTACGTCAACAACTGGGCCGAGCATGGTCTGGAGCCGCTGAATGGAGCTGATTCTCGCTCTAGCCGACTGTACAGGTCATCGTGATTGTGTCTCCCCGCCTGGTGGAAAATCAGACGGTCAAACAGACACCGCTGGGTCGCATAGCCAAGCCGGAGGAGATGGTAGGTGCCATGATCTATATGGCGTCGGATGCATCCAGCTTCATGACAGGAGAATGTCTCACTGTAGACGGTGGAATCTCTCTGTATTAGCTCAGTCACCAGATGAGCTATGGAAAACCCTGGCCCCGTACTTGAGACCATGAAACAGAGCGGATACCACAATTTTGGACTTCTGCAGTGTTAAGAGTTTAGAATTAAGATCCAGGAGTTATCGGCCGGACATGCTCAAGAAAGAACTAGCCAGATGTTTACAGCAAGCTGTATGGGAGGCGCAGCGAAAAGGTGATCTGGTGTCAGTCACCCTGCCAGACGTGCTGATAGAGCGTCCTCAGAACCCCGAACATGGCGACTTCGCTACGGGTCTTCCCTTGAAGCTGGCGCGCGCTATGAACATGTCCCCGGTCGCTATCGCCGAGAAGACCTGTCAGCACCTGGTACCGCCGACCCAGATCGACAAGGTCTGGGTTGCTCCCCCAGGCTTCATCAGCTTCACCCTGCGAGAAGACTGGCTCGGTATGGAGGTGGAATCGATCCTGGCTGCTGGTGAATCGTATAGTGACACTGATCTGGGC
>SOJG01000051.1 GCA_004375885.1 Dehalococcoidia bacterium | reverse complement strand
TCTGTCACTCCGAGCACATCCTGAGAATCCTCACAGGGTGCGCCTTGTCCAGCCGGCTAAGCCCTGCTTCCCCGGCTAACACTAGTGCTTCAAGGAATTCTGAAGATGATACTCCCCGTCCCAAGCTGGGAACCTGAAAAGCCCTGTAGCAGGGATGGTACTGACCCATGATATTCACATACGTGTTGCGGGAAATTTCCTTGCTCAGAAAATCCACGACTCCTCTTGTTCCTGCCAAGCCGTGGGGCAAAACCAGATGACGCACCAGGAGCCCTCGTTGACCTACCCCCTCTTGATTCATCTCCAGGTCGCCCACCTGTCGGTGCATTTCCTTGATCGCTGCTCTGTTAATCTCAGGATAGTTCTCAATGCCCGACAATTCCCTGGCAATCCCCTCATCATCATATTTCATGTCAGGCATATAGATATCAACAATGCCATCAAGCATTCTCAATGTCTGCACCGAGTCATACCCGCCACTGTTGTATACCAAGGGAAGATGCAGACCCAACTGCACTGCCAGCTCCAGCGCCTCTAGAATCTGAGGGACTACGTGGGTTGGGGACACCAGATTTATGTTATGGCATCCTTTGGCTTGCAGAGCAAGCATCATGCCAGCCAGCTCTTCTTTGCGCACTTCCTGGCCTTCGCCTAGCTGGCTGATCGAGTAGTTCTGGCAGAACAGACATGTGAGGTTGCAGTTAGCAAAGAATATGGTACCCGACCCGTGCTTGCCCACCAACGGGGCTTCCTCGCCGAAGTGAGGCCCGTAGCTGGAGACGATTGCTTCGCGCCCCGTGCGGCACCTCCCTGCCTCGCCGACCAATCGATTCACACCGCAATTATGGGGACATACACGGCAGCTCTCCAGCAATGATACCGCCGCGCCTATCCGTTCCCTCAGCCTGCCACTACGGCAAGCCTCCAGGTAAGCTGTCAAGTTCGCCTATTCCTCGGACTCTTCAGCGGGACTCTTCTTTTTCTTGATTACCTCTGTTACAGGCTGTGGCAAGAGTTCCGAAATCGGCTTGCTCTTCTGCGTTCCTTTCTTGGGTTTCTTGGGCTCTCTCCGTCTATAATCTCGTCTACCCATGGCTACACCTCATTCTCTCCCACGCTGCTCTTGCGGCTTGGCTCTCGGCAGCCTTCTTGCTCATTCCTGTTCCTCTGCCCAGCGCCTCTCCCTCCACCAGGATTTCGGACGTAAACTCCTTGCTGTGGTCAGGACCAGTAGTCTCCACCAGACGGTAGATCGGCGTTGGCCTCCCCTGGCCCTGGATGAGTTCCTGCACCAATGCCTTATAGTTCGGGATCATCTTTCCTGCCTTTATCCTTTCGAGTTCCGGCTTGAGCTGGCTGAGAAGAAATCTCCTGGCTTCGCCCAGTCCTTGTTCCAAATATAAGGCACCGACCAATGCTTCCAAAGCATCTGCTAAGTTGCTCGGCTTCGACCTCCCTCCGTTTGCTTCTTCACCTTGTCCCAACAAGAGCCAGTCGCCAAGCTTGAGAGAAGAAGCTAGTTCAGCCAAAGTATCACGGCATACGAGGGAAGCACGAATCTCAGTCAGCTTTCCCTCAGTCAATTCGGGAAACTCCTCGTAAAGCCTTTCTGCCACAATGAAGTTGAGTATGGCGTCACCAAGAAATTCTAAGCGCTCGTTGCCAGGCCGGGCGACATTGCGGTTTTCGTTGAGATAAGACGGGTGCACGAAAGCTTGCTCCAGTAACGATTCATCGCGGAAAGATATCCCTAAGCTTCTCTGGCAATCATTCCAGTCCATCATTTTCGCATTCCAGTATAGCAAGAAAGCTCAGGCCACTCAACCTATCGCTCGCTCCCAGACACTCACGCCCTCAGGCACGCGGTCACGTCAAACCTCCGTCATCCCGGACCGTCTATCAAACACATCTCTTCATCTGCAATACGCGGGGCGCATCATGCACAGATTGAGGATTTGCCTTGATTCAGTCATAAGATCAGCCCGCATGACTGGATACCAGCATTATTACCCAGAGCACTTGCACGGCCCGGTCCACAGCCGTCAAGGCTTCCAGCGTTATCCGGAAGGCCATTTGGCTACTGCAAGAGCTCCATGCCCACTAGTTGAGCTTGCCACAGATGGGGGGAACACGCTCAGACCAGGGCTGTGCCTTTTCGAGTTGCGCGGCCAGACGCAGCAGGGTTGCTTCATCGCCGTAACGGCCGACAAACTGCATACCAACGGGCAATCCCTCATCATTCCAGTGGAGGGGCACCGACATAGCCGGCTGGCCCGTAACATTGAAGGGCGGCGTGTAAGGCATGAACTCAAAGACATGTTCGGCGAGAACATCTATTCCACTGAGCGTGTTGATCAATCCACCGGCATTGAGCCTCCCTAGTAACTTCATGGCTACCAGTTGGCTCCCCTTTGGCTGTAGCGCACCGGTGACCAGTGGCGGCATGGCCAGCGTCGGAGTGAGCAAGACGTCGTACTTCTCGAAAAACTCGCCGATTTGTCGACCCGTACGCTGGATCAGGTCAAGAGACCTGGAGAACTCAGGCGCCCGGCATTGCCTGCCAAGCAGGCCGAGTATCCACGTGCCAAGTTCAAAATCCTTAAACGAAGCCTTACGGTTCAATAGCACTTCACCCTTTTCAATTGTGGCTCTGGTTTCAACACAAACTACGGTCAGAAAGGCCTTGGCAAAGGCTTTGCCGTCTATTTTCGGTGCTGCTTCTATTACCTCATGGCCGAGGTCCTGACATAGCTTAGCCGTCGCCTCTAGACCCTTCATACAATCCTTATCGACAGTGCCACCAAGGAAGGGCTCCGAGGTGAATGCAATACGTAGTTCTCCTGGATCCGCATTAGCTTCACTGAGGAAGGAACGCGCAGGTGGCACTGCGTAGTAAAGAGCACCGACATCTGGTCCACAGGTAGCATCGAGCATGGCAGCGCTATCGCGAACCGAACGAGTTAAAACGTGATCACAAACCAGGCCACGCCAGGCCTCTCCGAAGTCAGGACCAATTGGGTTGCGACCCCGGGTTGGCTTGAGACCAAACACAGCGCAGCAAGAGGCCGGCATTCGAATCGAGCCACCACCATCACTGCCATGGGCCAAGGGAACCATTCGCGCGGCTACAGCCGCAGCCGAACCGCCGCTGGAACCACCTGGAGTACGGGCCAGATTCCAGGGGTTGTTGGTAGGGCCAAACAGCTCAGGTTCGGTCACAGGCACCAGCCCGAACTCCGGAGTGTTCGTCTTGCCAACGATGATGACGCCCGCCGCTCTGAATCGTCTGACTAGCTCACTATCATGGCCCAGCATAAGA
>SOJG01000020.1 GCA_004375885.1 Dehalococcoidia bacterium | reverse complement strand
GTAAACAGGGTTGCCAATGTCCTGTCTGGGCTTGGTATTGGCAGAGGCGATAAGGTCGGGATTATCCTTCCGAACATTCCTGAGCATTTGTATACCTGGCTGGGTGCCATGAAGCTGGGAGCTATAGATGTTCCTATTAACCCTCAGTTCAAGGGGAAGCTGCTTCGCGATATCGTTGATCACTGTGGTCTGGATGCGCTGGTGATTGACCAAGACATCTATGATGATATTCGGGACGAACTCGGCTCGGTTAACAGAAAGATTGTGTATGCTGGAAAGGACGCCGGAGTGGCCGATGACCGGGTTCTTTGCTTCTCGAGTTTGGTGAAGGAGGCGAGTGGGGAGAATCCTCCCGTCGTGGATATGAAGGGGCGCGATGTTGTGAGTTTCATCTTTACCAGTGGGACCACTGGATTACCCAAGGCCGCCATGCTTCCCCACACCTATTATATTCATCATGCAGAGAAATGGGCTCGAATCATGCACACATCACGGGAGGACAGGTTCTTCTGTCCTCTGCCCCTCTATCATGTCGTGAGAGTGACAGGTTTCATGACGGCTCTCGCATCGGAGGCCAGTTTTGTCCTGGGAAGAAGGTTCAGCTCCAGCCGCTTCTGGGACGAGGCAAGGGAGACTGGCTTTAATGTGTTTGCTGGTCATTTCGCGATTTATGACATGCTGCTAAGTATGCCGGAGAGGCCTGACGACCGCGAGAATCCGTTAGATAAGGCCAGTGCCATCCTTCCTCGTTGCTTGGACAGGTTCAGAGAAAGGTTTGGGGTAGACAAATGCTATAACACGTTCGGCATGACGGAGGTGGGGTTTCCTTGCATTGCGGCTCTGGAAGAGGGGGTTGCTCAGGACCTCTGCGGTCCCCCGGGGGATGATTTCGAAGTCAAGGTTTTTGACGATGCCGATGAGGAACTGCCGGAGGGCGAAGTGGGCGAGATCGTGTGCCGGCCGAAGAAGCCGGACATCATCTTCAAGGGCTACTACAGACAGGAGGAAAAGACCCTTGAAGCATGTCGTAACCTCTGGTTTCACACGGGGGACCTGGGATACATGGAAGACGGGAACCTCGTCTTCAAGGAGAGGAGGTCGGAGAGCATACGAAGGGCGGGGGAATTCGTTCCCATTGATCACACGGAGGAAGTGTTAAGATCCCATCCTCAAGTGAAAGATGCTGCCATCTGTGGAGTGCAGTCTGAAATAGGAGAGCAGAACGTAAAGGCCTCGGTTGTTCTGAAGGATGGAGCGACACTGGAACCTGAGGAATTTGCTGCGTATTGTCAAAAGCACTTGCCGAAATTTGCCGTCCCAAGATTTGTTGAGTTCATTGATGAGCTTCCCAGGACTCCAGGCACCGAAAAAGTTCAGAGATACAAACTACGCGAGAGAGGGATAGAAGGGGCCTGGGACCTCGGGAAACACTGACTGCACATTGCTGCCATGGTCCGCGGTGCCCGTCGTTGCGGCCTGCTACTCACACTACGAGGAAGTACCTGCCAGACTCTGCACAGCTGACGAGCGGCCTTTTTCAGATGCGCGCGTTTCTCACAACGATGGGAATGTGTTATTGTTAACCATGGTATAGGCGTGTACCTTCTCCAGTGAGGCCGTAACAACAATAAAGCGATCAGCAAAGCGGCCAGCGCAGCCGGAAGATGAAAACACACTATTCTGACTATATTATAGTTGGCAGCGGCATAGCTGGGCTTTATATTGCCTTACTGGCGGTAGAGCAGGGCAGCGTTCTGGTCCTGACCAAGGGGAGCATAGATGACTGCAACACGAGATATGCTCAAGGCGGGATTGCTGTTGCCATGGGCAAGGATGATTCTCCTGAGCTGCATTTCAAGGACACCATGGCGGCGGGGGCCGGTTTGTGTGACGCGGAGGCAGTACGCATTTTGGCCGAAGAGGCCTCTGACTGCATTGCCGACCTAATCAGCTTTGGTGTGCCTTTTGACACCTTGGAAGGCGAAATCACTCTGACTATGGAGGCAGCTCATAGTGTGCCACGTGTTATGCATGCCGGCGGGGATGCTACAGGGGAGCATATCGAAGTAGCCTTAAGTCGCCATGTGCGCTCTTCTTCTATCACCGTCCTGGAGAATTGCCTGGCCAGCGAGATTCTAGTTCGAAACGGCGAGGTAGTCGGCGTTAAGGCCCTCGATTGCCGTACTGGCTCTGTGGAGGACTATCGTTGCCGATCCCTAATCTTGGCCACCGGTGGTGCGGGGAAGTTGCTTAGATATACAACTAACTCTGATGTGGTCACAGGCGATGGGATAGCCTTAGCTTTCAAGGCCGGCGCTGAAGTAATGGACATGGAATTCCTTCAATTTCATCCCACTGTTCTGCGCCTGCCGGGAGTAGCTCCTTTCCTCATCTCTGAGGCGGTCAGGGGGGAGGGTGGCATACTCATAAATGCGGACGGCCATCGGTTCATGCCGGATTATACTGCTGAGGCTGAACTGGCGACCAGGGATGTAGTGGCTCGCAGCATTGTCTACGAGATGAAAAAGACCCACAGCGACAGGGTTTTTCTAGACGTTAGGCATTTGCCGCCCCGATTAGTTACCACCCGATTTCCCCATATATATCGCTTCTGTCGGGACCACGGCCTGGATATTACGAAGGGGCTTATCCCGGTTGCCCCGGCCGCGCATTATCTCATGGGAGGTGTCAAGGTCAACAACTGGGGAGAGACAATTATCTCCGGGCTATTCGCTGCTGGCGAGACTGCCTGCACCGGCGTACACGGCGCCAACAGATTGGCATCAAACTCCCTGCTTGAGTCGATTGTTTTCGGCAAGAGGGTAGTGCGGAGAACTGAGTCGGGCGACTCGTCTGGCAGGTGTGAGCTATCGGAAGGCAGTTGCACATGCCGCCTTCCCGAACGCGAACCACTATCCACTGCTCCGACGCTTAATCTGCCCAGCTTACAGTCCCTTATGTGGGATAAGGTGGGAATCGTTCGTTCTGGCGAAAGCCTGGAAGAGGCGGCAGGCGTCTTGGCCACCTGGCAAGGCTGCCTGCCTGAACCCAGTGATCGCCTCTCCTATGAACTAGACAATCTCGTATTGTGCGGCAGGCTCGTGACTGAGGCTGCTTTGCTCCGCAAAGAAAGCCGGGGCGCGCACTTCCGCACAGATTTCCCCGAGAGCTCGCCAGAATGGCAATGTCACATGTTGTTTAGGAAGGATGTCGCCAGGTAAAGCACCACTTGAAGAAATCATTGATCGCGCCTTAGCCGAAGACCTTGGTAAGGGCGATGTTACTACTGAGGCTTTGCTGCTTGGCAACCAAGCAGCAGTAGGCTTTGTTGTTATCAAGCAGGGGGGCATCCTGGCTGGCACA
>SOJG01000052.1 GCA_004375885.1 Dehalococcoidia bacterium | reverse complement strand
AACCAGCCCCTGGATAAAGAAGCCGCCATCATTTTGCTCGAAGAACTCCTCAAGTGAAATGGGGGCAGCTCCCTCTTGCTCCGTTCGCCTCTGCCCCCGGCAGGCGTGAGGAAAGACATAGTCACCCCCTTCTCTACTCACCTCACTCTCGCCCTCACCCTCTCCTGCCAAGCGAGAGTGGTATTAGAGCCAGCCGGGCAATCCTGATGGGTAGAGCATAGGAGAACAAGCGGAGTCGACTACATAGCCGATATCCTGCCCTGAGCAGACTGTTCCCTTCGGGGTGTTCGAGTTGTCCTTTGGCAGGATGGATAATCCATTATTCTCAGAGCTAATGCAATATTGTTGCATTTAGCTCCTGGTTCCACTACAATACTGCCATGGTTCAAGACTCAATTCGAATTTTGCAGGCCCAGGGGCACAAGGCAACCAGGCCGCGCAAGCTGGTGCTCGAAATACTGGAAGAAATGGACAGACCGCTTTCGCCTTACGATATTCAGGGGGTTCTGCGCCAGCGTGGTAAGTATCTGAACCATGTTACCATCTACCGCGTACTCGATATACTTTGCAGCCTCAATCTAGCCCACAAGATGCTATCCAGCGGTGGATTTGTGAGGTGCAGCTTAGATATGGCCGAGGGCTGCCATCGCTTTATGGTCTGCCAGCACTGCGGGGCCATTCGGGAATTTGCTGACAAAGAATTATGTCAGGGGGAAAACGAGTTCGCCCGGAATTTCGGCTTTCATGCCGAGCATCATCATTCCGAATTGGCCGGACTCTGTTCCCGGTGTTACAGGAAATAGTCCCGATTGGCATAACTAGGAGGCAAAATAGGAGATGATCAGGCGCATAGCAAGTGAACTCAAAGAGCATGTCCCTTTCACAGCCATCGGGGCTCTCACGGGAATTATCATCATGGTTGTAGTAGTCCTAAGCGACGTTCCTTATCATATTTCTGATGCCATTTTTCACGCCTTGCACCCGGTCCACGTACTATTGAGTGCAATTGTAACCACAGCTATGTATATGCGATACAAGAAAGGCAAAGTCTGGCCGGCAATCTTGATCGGCTGGACAGGAGCAATCGGCATAGGCACGATGAGCGATGCCATGATTCCTTATCTAGGCGGAACATTGCTTCAGGCCCAAATGGAGTTTCATGTCCCCTTTATTGAGCACTGGTGGATAAATCTCTGTGCGCTAGCTGGTATAGCTATCGGCTACTGGAGGCAGACAACCAAGATCCCACACTTCGGACACGTGTTGTTGAGTACCTGGGCATCCTTGTTCTACCTCATGGCATTTGGAAAGGCTGATTGGGTTCCTTTGCTTCCTTTTATCTTCCTGCTTTTGTTTCTGGCAGTTTGGCTTCCTTGCTGCCTGAGCGACATTGTATACCCCCTCCTATTCGTGAGAAAGCAGCCAGAGCCGTCTTCTCCCCAGAGATGAGAGACTGCCGGCTAAAAGGCCATCTACGGTTGTGCTATCATATACGGATACCATCGATTACGGAGTCCGCTCGCTCGATTTGTTGAAAGAGAATCAACTAGGAATAAAAAGGGGCAGGGGAACCTGGTTCGGCAGGATAGCCAGCATCTTTGACCGGGACGCTTTCGGCGCTGAGGTCTGGGACGAATTGGAAGAGGTACTTGTTTCGGCTGATGTTGGCGTCGAGACTACGACCAAACTCCTGGGCAAAGCCAGACAGCGCGTGAAAACGGACAGGCTTTCAGCGGTGTCACAAGTACGCGATGCTTTGAAGGAAGAGATGATAAGGCTGCTAAGCGTCCCTCCACCGACACTTCTCAGTCAGCCTGGAACAACATGCGGTCATGATCAGCCCTTCGCCTGTAACCATCCTGAGCCCCTCGCTCCTCGTCATTCTGAGCGAACCGAAGAATCTACTCCTGCTCAGGGTAAACTCAGCGAAGAGTCTTATGCTGCTCAAGACAGCCCGCGCAAAGCAGAACAGACTCCTGAGGTTATCCTTGTGGTGGGCGTGAATGGCTCGGGCAAGACGACCAGCATCGCTAAGCTCGCCTACGCTTTCACTTCGCAGGGAAGACGGATCATCCTGGCGGCAGCGGATACGTTCAGGGCAGCAGCTATTGAGCAGCTTGAATACTGGGGAGGTGAAGTAGGCGCCGAAGTCATTGCCCATCAACCGGGCGGCGACCCGGGAGCAGTTGCCTATGATGCTGTCCAGGCGGGTCATAGCCGGCGTGCTCAAGCGGTGATTATCGATACTGCTGGCCGCCTTCATACCAAGTTCAATCTCATGGAAGAACTCAAGAAGATAAAGCGGGTAGTAGCCAAGCTCGATGCGTCAGCCCCTCATCAGGTCTTACTGGTAATGGACGCTACCACAGGGCAAAATGGCCTGGCTCAGGCCAGGTACTTCGCCGACGCTGTGGACGTCACCGGTGTTTTCCTGGCCAAGCTGGACGGCACAGCCAGAGGCGGCATAGTATTTGCCATCTGCGATCAGTTGAATATACCCATTTCCTACATTGGTACGGGTGAAAAGCTGCAGGACATGACTCCCTTCGATGCTCGAGTATTTGTCGATGCTATCCTATGAATACTGAAAAGCAAGCGCAGAAGATGCAGCACGACGGAGCAGAACTTGAAAAGCGTTCGCACTTCGAACTATCATTTTGACCCTTGATCTCTGATGTGTACGATAGGCGTAGACCCGATTGCTTTCACCATTGGCTCGCTAGAGGTACGGTGGTATGGGATTATGGTGGCTATATCGGTTACAGCGCTCATACTCATCACGGTCAGGGAGGCAAAACGAATAGGCATCCCGGGCGATATTTACGGTATTCTTCTCAGTGGCCTCATTGGCGGAGTCATCGGAGGCCGGCTGGCACATATAATCAACGACTGGGAGCGCTTTGCGGCCAATCCCGGAGAGATCATCGGCCTGGCTGGTCTTGCCCAAAACGGGATGATCGTCGGCGTCATAGTGGCCGCGTTGATTTATATGGCGGTGACAAGAATGCGCTTCTCTACCCTTCTGAGTATAGGTGATGCCGTTGCCGCCGGGGCGCCTCTGGCCCTGGCCATAGCCAGGATTGGCTGTACCCTAAACGGTTGCTGCCACGGCAATCCCAGTCCCTTCGCGTGTTTCCCCGGGGCAATAGCCTATACCGCTCGGGATTCCATGCTTCCTGAATATTGGGGGGTGCCACTCTACCCCACTCAGATCTATCACATGCTGCTGAATCTGGCGATCTTCGCCGTTATTTGGCGATTCCGAGGGAAATTCAAACCTGAAGGCGGGCTGCTGTTCTTCTATCTTTGCCTTCACGCCACAGGTGATTTTAGCGTGAGGTTTCTCCGTGCTACCGAACCATTCCTCTTCGGCCTTCATCAAGCACAGGTTATTGACCTGGCAATATTGGCAGTATTTCTGCCCTGGCTTATTATCAGAGTACGCAGGTTTCAAGCGTCCGAGCTGCCGGCAAACAACCCCTGAGATATTCCCGTACCTCTCAGGCTGATACCTGCACAGAGCCCTAGTTAACTGCATAAATGGTTGCCAAGCTTTCTCCGCTCACCAGAGATAGCAAGACACAGTGCGAAACTCGTCCTCACCTCCATCTCCTGCCTTGAAGTGAGAGGAGTAAGACTTCGTGGGGACGGACCTATGCCCCCCAAAACACAGGCGGCATATTAAGATGCCCCCTTGCGGTCTTTCCAAAACAGGCAAAGCAAAGGGGCTAGACTGCTAGCTTGAAGTGAAGTCGACGATATTGAGGCTCAGCACCTCTTCCCTATTCCAGCGAGCCTTCTCCAGCCTATAGACAACATCTATGCAAGACGGAACCTCATCTCCTCTTAGCTGCGATGCGAAATTCACTGCTCGCCAGGTCACATTTCCTTGTCTGAGCTTCAGCCTCAGCCACTCCCCCCGGCTCCCGAAGTTGCGACACTCGACTACCTCGACCTGTCGAGTAAGGAAGAGCGGTTGCGGGTTTCCGCGACCGAAAGGGTTCAGTTTCTGGATAAGATTGAAGGCATCACCGGCAAGAACGGCTAAAGGAAGTTCGGCATCGATGACTAACTCCGGACGGAGGTCCAGATGACTCAATTGCTCCGTAGCTAAGTCGACAAGTCTCTGCTCTAGTTGAGCCAGATTCTGACGTGGCACGGTGAAGCCAGCAGCCATGGGGTGACCGCCAAAGGCAGTGAGGAGGTCACGGCAGTTCTCTAAGGCGAATACCATGTCGAACTCCGGTATGCTGCGACAACTTCCCCGACACAAGTCCGGACCCAGGCTCATGATAATAGCAGGCTTGTAGAATTCATCTGCGAGCCTGCCGGCAACAAGCCCGACAACCCCAATGGAGTAGCTTTCGTCACCTTCTATAAGCACCGGTAGATGTAGTTTGGCAGCTAGTTTCTCCCTCGCTCGGCTTTGCACTTCAGTGGTCAGTCTTTGCCGCTCGGTATTTTTCTCCTCCAGTTCCAGAGCTAGCAGGCGGGCTTCCTCTGGTGACTGAGTGGTGAGCATCTGGTAGCTGGTGGAGGCGTTGTTCATCCTGCTAGCAGCATTGAGTCGGGGTCCCAGTACCCAGGAGATGTCCCCACTGTCAAGTTCACCCGACTTGAGTCCAGCTGACTTGACCATCTCACGGATCCCCACGCGCGAGCTATCATTAAGCTCTCTTAGCCCTTGCTTCACCAGGTAACGATTCTCGCCCACCACGGGCGCCAGGTCGGTAATGGTGGCCAAAGCTACCAGGTCCAGAAAGCCGGCTAGCCATTTCTCCCTGCTGCTTCTATGAAATAGCGCTTGCAGAAGTTTGAAAGCCACACCGGCACCGGCCAGCTCGGGATGGGGATAAACTGAATCCCTTCGCCTGGGGTCAACTACGGCTACTGCCTCGGGCAGTCTCTCTGCAGGCATGTGATGATCGGTTACTATCACATCCATTCCTATTTCTTGAGCCCGTCTTACCTCTATTATGTCAGTTACACCGCAATCAACAGTGATGACCAAACCTACTCCCTCGGCCTCAAGCCCCTCCAGAGCCGGAATTTTCAGTCCGTGACCCTCATTGAAGCGGTCGGGAAGATAGAGGACGACTTCGCCACCGAGCTTTGACAGGCCCTCGACGAGAATGACCGTGCCCGTAACACCATCCACATCAAAGTCGCCGTAGATGGCAATCTTCTCCCGGGAGAGCAAGGCCTGATAGACCCTGCTTACAGCCTGTGACATGTCGGGCAGGAGGAAGGGGTTACCTTCCAGTCTGCGGTCAGCAGCCAGAAACGGGTCTATTTCCTCTGGCTTAACACCGCGATTGTACAGGAGCTGAGCCATCAGAGGAGGAGAGTCAGAGGCATGTAAGTACTCATCGGGCACCGGGGGTAGGACTTTCCACCGAGTTCGTTGATTCAATTCTGCACCCAGTCTAACGGCCTTAGCCAGAATCGCTAACTATATCACACAACCTGCTTCGGCAACATGCCGTCGCCGTGTCCCGATGAATCGGGACGGAGCGATCACGCATCCCTTCCTACAGCTGACCTCGCTGGAGTTGCTCTCCCCCGGCGCCAGAAGACTCGATGCCAGACCTTGCTGAGCACTGCGATTTGACTCTTCAGCCAGTCCATAAATATAATCCACATCAATGAGGGTGGCACTCTACACGTTGGGGTGCAAGCTCAATCAAGCCGAGACCGAAGCTCTGTCCAGTCATCTTTCCCGGGTTGGATTTCAGCTTGTTTCCCCTGACGACGGGGCAGACGTTTGTATTGCCAATACCTGCACAGTCACTCATATTGCCGACCGCAAGTCACGCCACTGGCTCAGGCTGGCAAGACGAAGGAATCCTCGAGCCCTGATTATCGCCACTGGCTGCTATGCCCAGAGAAGTAGTCACGATCTGGACCAACTCGCTGACCTCGTAGTTGACAACGAAGAGAAGCAAGGTCTGCCTGCCATCATCCAGACTCTTGCCCTTGGAGAGAGAGGCTTGGGTGAGGGTGGAGCGGAGCAATGTCAGATGCTCGGCGCCGCTACCCGGGTTCGCAGCCTGATAAAAATCCAGGACGGTTGCCAGAGCCCATGCGCATACTGTATTGTGCCTGAAGTAAGGCCTTGCGAGTATTCCTTGCCCGCATCGCAGATAATTGACGACGTCAAGCAGAAAGTGTCCCTCGGTTACAGAGAAGTCATCCTCACCGGGACGAAGGTCGGCGCGTACAGAGATGGCAGTATTGATCTCAGAGACCTGGTACGGCGCATTCTTGCCGAAACAGACATAGAGAGATTGCGTCTCTCGTCCTTGCAGCCTTCGGAAATATCGTGCCAATTCCTGGCCCTTTGGCAGGACCATAGGCTTTGCCGCCATTTCCACCTGGCGCTGCAAAGTGGCAGCGAGACTGTGCTGCGAACGATGAGGAGGAGCTATTCTCTGGAGCAGTATCAAACAACCGCGGATTCCATAAAGCAAATGATGCCGGACGCTGCCATCACCACAGATATCATGGTCGGTTTCCCGGCTGAGAGCGATGAGGAATTCGAACAGAGCTACTCTTTTTGCCAGCAAGCTGGTTTCGCCAACATCCATGTCTTTCCTTTCTCACGTCGCCCCGGGACAGCAGCAGCCAGCATGCCCGATCAAGTAAAAGACAAGGCCAAACAAGAGCGTAATCGACGCATGCTGGAGCTATCTCAGATCTCCCGGCGTCGCTTCTGTGAGCAGTTCCTGGGGCAAACTATGTCGGTCCTGTGGGAGAAGGAAACCGGCCCCGGAAGCGGCATATATTCAGGGCTGACCGCCAACTATATCAGGGCCTTCAGTCACAGTGAAAAGCCCCTGAGCAACGAGATAACGTCTGTCAGACTGCTGGAATTTCACAACCACAGTATATGGGGAAAGGTGTTGGATGAAAATCCGGGTTAAGATAAAGCCCAATTCCAGGACCGAAGAGCTCAGCCAGGAAGGCGATAGCTTCATAGTTAAAGTCAAAGAGCCGCCCAGGGAAGGCAAGGCCAACCAGGCAGTCATTAAACTGCTGGCGCAGCATTTCGGCGTTCCCCAGAGCCGGGTCAGGATTATCAGCGGCCTTAGAAGCAGAAATAAAGTCATTGAGGTTGCGGAAGAGCAGTGTAGCGAGATAGAACTGTCTGGAGCCTGACCAAGTGAGCTAGTTTAAAACTGACAGGGATAGCACAGAATATGGACGTTCTATCTAAGCAAGATAGCCCGGCAGTGTTAAGAGAGCTTGCGTTCCTGAGCTGCGAAGCCCAGCCCCTGACTGCGGTCCACCATTTCTTCTAAACTGGCTCGGTCCGGGCTACTCCTCGTTTCAGGTCGGGTGGCATTAAGCCCTGCGGCAGCGCTGGCCATGATAAGCGATTCTCCCAGGCTGGCTCCCAGAACACGGTAGGCAGCAAAGACTCCGGCAAAGACATCTCCACAACCCACCGTGTTTATTACATTCAGACCTAGCTCTTTGAGAGGCAAGGCCGGGACCTGGACTATCAGGCTGCTAGCAGGTTCAAGCAGGGCTGCCCCTTGAGCGCCAAGTTTGAGCACCGTGTGATTGCGAAGTCCTAGCCTCTGCAATCTCTGCAACCCCATATCTGGCTCGTCGGCTCCCAGTAGAGCACCCGCCTCGGTCTCATTCAGGAAGAGGACTTCGGCTTCTTTGGCAAGAGAGTGCACCGCTTCGCGGTTGGGGCTTATCAAAATCCCCGGGTCCCACAACACCGGGACATCGCGCCTTTTTGCCAGGTTTATTAGCTCCTGTGCTACCTCCAAAGGCGGGTCGGTGAGGACGATGCCCCTACATTCCTCAAGCTGCTCCTTGACCTGTGCTCCGTGGAGGTGTTTCAAACCAAGACCGGCATTCGCCCCCAGATGGCTGGCAATAACATTCTGCCCTGTTTGGTCAACCAGGATATAAGCCTGCCCCGATTCCTCTCCCGCAATGTGCTGAATTCCCGTGGTGATGACCCCCTCGTCCTCGAGGGTGGCAATCTGTTGGCGAGCAATGTCATCCTTCCCCAGAGCACCTATCAGGGCAACCTCCTTAACCCCCAGAATCCGGGCCGCCGCCACAGCCACGTTGCCCCCGGTGCCTCCCGACACACGGGTGATGTGTTTGATGGTAACCTCTTCACCCGGCACCGGCAGCCCCTCTACAAAGCAGGTAATATCCCAGTTTATAGCACCGCATACAACCAGGCTGGCCATATTACTCCTCCAATATGCACGATAGGAATAGCCTTACAAAGCGAGGTCCGTCCACGGCAGAGGCTACTTGTACCGACCGGGAGCTATCTGGAGGCAAGATACGCGTGGCTCCCCTGTCCCAATCGTTGCCTGTTACTACTTCGACCTTAGCCGAGATGAAATCAAGCAACGAAGCATCCAGCAATGCTGCCAGCGCCAGCGGGTCGTGCATTCTACAGCATCCTCGGTGTTCTATCCCGAATTCTACCAGTCGGGCTGCCACATGTGCAGCCTGTGTCTGCTTGGTCTTGATTTGCTCCAGATGCTGACTATTCAGGCAAGCGGCGGGATCCATAGTTACATCAAGTCCCACAGCCAAGATGTCCATCCCGGACTTGACCACTGTATGAGCAGCCTCAGGGTCTTGCCAGATATTGAACTCGGCAAAGGGAGTGCGGTTTCCTTTGCCATAGGGCGTAAGACCATAGGCACCTCCCATGAGAACCAGCCCGGCTAGAAGTCCAGGCAATTCAGGATAACGCTCGAACGCACAAGCCACGTTCGTCAACGGTCCCGTGGCTACGAGGGTAACTTCATGAGGAGCATCCAGCACTAACCGGGCAAGGAAATCCCAGGCCTTAGCCGCGTGCACTGGAGTCAGGGGCATCGCCAGACCGCAGTTGCCCAGTCCATCCGGACCGTGGTAGCTTAACGCATCTTCTAAAGGGTGATTCAAAGGGTTTGCCGCGCCCATTGCCACCGGGATACTCTCTACATTCAGGTATTCCAGGACCCGGCGCGCGTTGGCGCTGGTCACCTCCACTGGAGCATTGCCCGCCACCGTGGTGATGCCCAGGACCTGGACTTCTGACGATTTTAACGCCAGAATCAAAGCCAGCGCATCATCGATGCCGGGGTCCATATCGAGGACAACTTTATGCATGAAATTCTACGGGATACACTACCATAAATCCCAGAAGAGCATAAGTGGTTGCTCTGAAAAACGCCTGAACCCTCAGGAATGACTGCCAGACCCTTCATCCCAACGCTGTACAACGACAGATGCGGAAGCTCGAATGCCAAACAAAAGCTAAAGCTCAAATGACAGAGAGCGGCAGTTTTGGCATTCGCGCCTCCGGACGGTGACACCTGCCATCTGGAGACGCAGTACGAGGCTTTAGCGCCGGCGGCACAGCCGTGAAGCGCTGCACGACAGGAACCTAAGGGCCCTGATAAATCACGCAACTGCAGGAATCTCGTCGAGAAGGCGTCTTTGCATCGCCTGGCTGCGGCATGCTATTTTGTAGGCCAGTGGCTATTGGGCAGATCATTGATCTTCTAGAGCAGGAGTATTACCCCCGGGAATGGCACCCGCATGAAGACCCTATTGACGTGCTCATACGTACCATACTATCTCAAAACACTTCGGATACGAATTCGGGAAGAGCTTTCGCCTCGCTTAAAGCCACCTTCCATAGCTGGGAAGCCGTAGCAGCGGCTCCAGCAGAGCATATCGCTCAGGCCATTCGGTCCGGAGGGCTATTCCGAATCAAGGCGGCCAGGATAAAGCGGGTGCTTGAGCAGATTGAAAGGGACCAGGGTCGCATCAGCCTTGATTCCCTCAAGTCTATGAACACGGCTGAAGCTGAAGATTACCTTATGCGCCTGCCCGGAGTAGGACCTAAGACAGCCAACTGTGTGCTGCTGTTCTCCCTGGGCAAGCCGTGTCTGCCCGTCGATACCCACGTTTTTCGGGTGGCCAAACGGCTGGGACTAGTTGACTCCAGAGTGAGCATTGAGAAGGCACACAGCTTGCTTCAGGAGCAGATCCCGCCCTCAAAGGTTTACCAAATCCACGTACATATGATAGAGCACGGCAGGCGGATATGTCACTCTCGACAGCCTCGCTGCCACAGGTGCATATTGAGAGGCGCCTGCCCCAGCTCGCTATGCTGATCCAGCCTGGTCGGCAGGTGGTATAATTCGTGACATGGCGCAAATACTGAAGAGCAAAAATCTGGCTACCAAGTTTCAGATCATGCTGGAGATAGCAGCCAATCAACCTAACATACAGCAGAAGGATATCGCCCCGAAATTAGGTATCACTTCGCAGGCGGTCTCCGAGTACATGAAGGAACTAATAAGGGACGGCTGGCTGATTTCCGAAGGTCGCTCCCGCTACAGAGTAACTCGAGAGGGAGTCGACTGGATTTTGCAGATGTCCCGGCAGTTACATAGCTATGCCTGGTTTGTGAGCAAGGTCGTGTCCGACATATCAATCTCCGCTGCCATAGCCGATACAGACTTGTCGGTCGGTCAACCGGTGTCGCTATATATGAAGGACGGCTTGCTCTTCGCCTCCAACATCATGAGTGACGAAGGGGCCAGAGGAACAGCCGTCACTGAGGCCAAGAAAGGTCAGGACGTCGGCATCCGGAGCATCCAGGGCGTAATAAAGCTGGAGCCAGCCAGGCTAACCGTAGGCCAGGTGCCCAACGTCCAGGATGGAGGCTCCAGAAGCACGGATCTTGCCCGGCTAAGAAGGGCAGTAGAAGAAGCGAGGCTGGTGGGAGCGATGGGCATGGAAGCCCTGGTAGCACTGACGGAGATAGGTGTAAAGCCTGATTACCTTCACGGTGTCCGGGAAGCAGCCATAGAGGCAGTTCATTGCGGCCTGTCCTTCCTCGTTGTCTGCAGTGAGGACAAGGTTTCAATTCTGGTGCAGAGATTGGA
>SOJG01000101.1 GCA_004375885.1 Dehalococcoidia bacterium | reverse complement strand
ATCTGAAGGTGGCAGGAGGGAGACAATGCGGGTTACCATTACCGAGATAAAACAGATGAAGCATAGGAAAGAAAAGATACCTATGCTTACCGCTTATGACTACGTGACGGCCAGGATGGTTGATGAGGCGGGTGTGCCTCTGATACTGGTTGGAGATAGCCTGGGGATGGTGATGCTGGGCTACGAGTCAACCATCCCGGTGACCATGGATGATATGATCCACCATACCAAAGCTGTAGTCAGAGGTGCTAAGAAGGCCTTAATAATAGGCGACATGCCGTTCATGAGCTACCATATCAGCCTCTCCGATGCTTTATCCAATGCTGCAAGATTCATTCAGGAAGGAGGAGCACAGGCGGTTAAGATGGAGGGTGGCGAGGTCGTCGCTGAACAGGTCAGACGCCTTGTTAGCTGCGGCATCCCGGTTATGGGGCACATCGGGCTTACCCCGCAGTCAATACATCAACTGGGAGGATTCAAGGCACAGGGCAAGGCGATGAAGGAAGCCAAGAAGCTGCTCGATGATGCTCGTATCTTGGAGGAAGCCGGCGCCTTTGCCATCGTTCTGGAATGCACTCCGGCGCCCCTTTCCGAGCTCATTACTCAAAAGCTGACTATCCCCACGATTGGCATCGGCGCCGGCCCTGGTTGTGACGGTCAGGTTCAGGTAATCAGCGACATTTTGGGCCTCTACACCGACTTCGTGCCCAAGCACGCCAGGCAATACGCCAGGTTAGCCGGCGAAATCAGGAACGCTGTTGCCGACTACATGTCTGAAGTCAAGTCTCTCGCTTTCCCCACTGACGAACAGAGCTACACCATGGACGAAAGCATCATCAAACAGCTACAGGCTGAAAACGTCGATGATGTCGTTGCGAGCGAAGCGAAGCAATCCAAATGCAGGTAATAGGAACAATCGCCGAGCTGAGGGCGCTAAGGCAGCAGCTCAGCGGCGCGGTGGGTTTTGTACCCACGATGGGCTATCTTCATCAGGGGCACCTGGCCTTAGTGAGGCGGGCCAGAACGGAGAATTCAACCGTTGTTGTTAGTATTTACGTTAATCCCACCCAATTCGGTCCCCGCGAGGATTCTGCCGGCTATCCCCGAGAGCTTAACCGTGACCTGGATCTGTTGCACAGTGAGAAGGTGGATGTCATCTTCGTTCCCTCCGATGCCGAGATGTACCCGCCTGGATTCAGTACCTGGGTAGATGTAGAGAACGTAACCGAGCGGCTCGAGGGCGCGTCTCGCCCGGGGCATTTCAGGGGGGTAGCCACCATAGTGACCAAGCTATTCAACGTTGTCCGGCCATCCAGGGCTTACTTCGGACAGAAAGATGCCCAGCAGACCGCGGTCATCAGGCGCATGGTGGCTGATCTCGACATGGGGATAGAAATCGTAGCTGTACCTACGGTCAGGGAAAGCGATGGCCTGGCCATGAGCAGCCGCAATGTTCACCTTAGCCCTGAAGAGCGCCGAGCAGCGACGGTGTTGTTCGAAGCTCTCACACTGACCCGGGAATTGAGTCGGGGTGGCGAAAAGGATGCCGAAGAAATCCGCCAGCAGATGACCTCGCTCATCCAGAAGGAACCTCTAGCCCGGATTGACTATGTCAGCATTGCCGACGCAAGTACATTAGAAGAACTGAGCTTCATCGACCGCCCAGCACTGGCCTCCCTGGCCGTCACGATAGGCAAGACTAGGCTGATGGATAACATGCCTCTGGAATAGACGTCACGGTTCATCATTCTCTGGTTCCTCTTCATTGTCGTGCTCTTCCTCTCTGTTACCGCCAGAATCCGTCTCTGTAGTCGCAGGAGCAGAGGCGGGGCCACATCCTATCGTGAACGCAATCAGTGACCGATTCCGCCCCAGAATCTAAGAATGCCGAGTGTCACCGAAAATCAGCGGCCCCAGGTTTGTGATCGATTTGACAACAGAAGAGCCGTGTTGTATAATCTCCGTTCTCCTGTTGGAGAATATTCTTGCACGTTAACAATTGAATAGGTTTTGTGTTCTGCCTGGCGTGGGTCAAGGGAGAAAGAGCATAGGGTGGATGCCTTGGCATCAGTAGCCGAAGAAGGGCGCGGCAAGACTGCGAAAAGCCTCAGTGAGCTGTCTAGCTAGCTTAGCTGGGGATTCCCGAATGGGGCAACCCGCCCCGATGAAAGCGGGGCACTCCGATCATATCGGAGGGGGAACCGGGTGAACTGAAACATCTTAGTAGCCCGAGGAAGAGAAATCAACCGAGATTCCCCGAGTAGTGGCGAACGAAAGGGGAAGAGCCCAAACCGAGATAGCTCAGTGGACTTGGATCCTAAGCTATTTCGGGGTAGCAAGGCACAAGGGGCAGACTCCAAGGTCTGCCGCAGAGTGACAAAACTGATCCTTAGTCGAATGCCTCTGGAAAGGGCAACCGTAGAAGGTGATAGTCCCGTAGGCGAAAAGGAGAAGTCTCTGCTTGTGTTCTTAAGTACCACGGGACACGAGGAATCCTGTGGGAAGCAGGGGGGACCACCCTCCAAGGCTAAATACTGCTGATGACCGATAGTGAACTAGTACCGTGAGGGAAAGGTGAAAAGCACCCCGGGAGGGGAGTGAAATAGAATCTGAAACCCTGTGCTTACAAGCAGTCAGAGGTTCGATTTATCGGACTGATGGCGTGCCTATTGAAGAATGAACCGACGAGTTGATCTATGTGGCTAGGTTAAGCAACTTAGTTGCGGAGCCGAAGCGAAAGCGAGTCTGAATAGGGCGAGGCTCAGTTTACTGAGCAGGTCGCATGGATCAGACCCGAAACCGGGTGATCTATCCATGGCCAGAGTGAAGCTCAAGTAAAATTGAGTGGAGGCTCGAACTTGTGAGAGAAGCAAATCTCTAGGATGAGCTGTGGATAGTGCAGGTGAAATGCCAAACGAACTCGGAAATAGCTGGTTCTCCCCGAAATGCATTTAGGTGCAGCCTCAGGAAGTAATTTGCGGAGGTAGAGCTCTGGATGAGTCAGGGGCCGCGAGGTTGCCGAACTCAACCAAACTGCGAATGCCGCAGATGGAATCCTGGGAGTGAGACTGTGGGGGCTAAGCTCCATAGTCAAAAGGGAAACAGCCCAGACCATCAGCTAAGGTCCCTAAGCGCAGGCTAAGTGGGAAAGGAAGTTGTGTCGCAGAAACAGCCAGGAGGTTGGCTCAGAAGCAGCCATCCTTTAAAGAGTGCGTAACAGCTCACTGGTCGAGTGGTACTGCACCGATAATTTAACGGGGCTCAAGTCTGCTACCGAAGCTATGGTATCGCCTGAAAAGGCGATAGGTAGGGGAGCGTTGTCATGGCTGCGAAGCTATGGTGTGAGCCATTGTGGAGCAATGACAAGTGAGAATGTCGGTATGAGTAGCGTAAAGATATGTGAAAATCATATCCACCGTAAACCTAAGGTTTCCTATGCAACGTTTATCGGCGTAGGGTTAGTCAG
>SOJG01000095.1 GCA_004375885.1 Dehalococcoidia bacterium | reverse complement strand
CATTGTAGCCCTGCATCCTTTTGAATCTGGCATAGACGTCTGAAGGCGCCATGATGTACCAATGGCCGATGTGAAGGTCACCCGACGTATAGGGGAACATGGTCAGGGCATAGAACTGCGGGCGCTCACAATCGTCCCTGACGTCGTAAATATGGTCAGCCGCCCACTTCTCCTGCCATTTCGTCTCGATTTCCCGGGCATTATATCTCTGAGCCATATTCGCTAAAGTCTAACGCAATTCCAAATAGATTTAAAGCCCCGCTACAATGGGGGCAAGTCAGGATGGGGACGACTCCTGGCAGAGTCAGCATGTATGAGCTTCGACCCTAGCTTTGAGGCAGCCGTGGTCGCTACCCCGGGGCTGTATACGAGACCTTGCTCTCCTGAGCGTTGTGCGAACGGACTGCCACTTCAGCCCCAAGAAAACATATGTTCCAGCCAAATCGAGAAGGCAGTGCATCGGAAGCTGCGACGCGCGCAGATGAGGAGTACCAAACAGGAGCAAGTCATATAGGAGCAAGGACAAGGCGGTGAACATATGCTGCTGCCATTAGTCCCGGCTACATGGGACAGGGCTGCTTTACGCAGACCGGACACCTCCCTATCATTGAAAATCCTGAAACAGCAGGTCTGCTCACCAAACCGAAGGACCGAAGAGTGAGCTTGTCAAAAAGGTCAACAGTAGAACCGATGACGAGCTCTCTAGCAATTGCGCACAGGCCAATGTCCTCCGGGAGGAGGACAAACTAGTCCACACACCTTTGCTGGGAGAACAGAGCGATGTTTACCAGCAGGGCCCCGGAATCTCCCAAGGTCCCTCATGCAAGATACGAAGATAAGGGCGACCCCACCCACAGTCTCACGAAGACGGCAATCCGCCCGGTTTCTACTTGCCGAGACTATTCCCGTAAGTACCAAGATCTATTCAGCGGGCAAATACCGCGTAGCAACTCGGTCCCACTCACCTGTGGGTTTAATACAAGGGTAACACGCAAAGACAGGCAGCATCAGTCTCGATGCGTGATCCCTCTCAATCGCCGATGACCGCCGCAGGTATTCAGGCTTTCTCTATTCTGAATACTTTTGTGCCGCAGGCAGGACAGACACCCCGTGTTGCGGGTCTGCGATTCTTAAGCATAACCCGGCTTGGGTTCCTTATCTCCACCTTTTTTCTGCACTTCATGCAATAAGCTGTCGCCATTGTACCCTCCTTTCAATGCTTGCTTGTATACTTATATTGTTACTATAAGAGCGAAGCTTTGTCAATACCTTTGGGGTCGGCAAAGCAAAGATTGTATGCCTCTCATCGTTTCAGCAGGCCAAACGGCGACTAAGAACTACCGGGAGTCTCATTTCCAAGCTGCATGCGGCATTCTAGTTGGAATCGGTGGACAGCATCTGCACCGCCGTATCCAGCCGCTTCAGACATTTCTCCTTACCCAATACCGCCATGGTTTGAAACAACGGTGGCGCCGCGGTACACCCCGTGACAGCTACCCTCAACAGACCGAAGAATTTCCCGGTGCTGAAGCTTAGATCTGTAGCCAGAGGACGTAGGATACCCTCTAGCGCCGCAGCATCCCAGGTCGCTGCTTCCTCCAGTCGCTGCGCAGCGACTGTAAGAGCCCCAATAGCCGATTGGGCATCCAATTTCCCGCTCAAGAGCAAGCCTGCATCATACTGCAGCTCGCTCAGGAAAAAAAAGCGGGCGAGTTCGGGAACTTCACCCAGGGTTTTGGCTCGCTCCTGGATGAGAGATAAAACCCTGCTGACGAAAGCTCTGTCCAGAGGACGTCCTACGGAATCCGGTAAATCTCTGTCCAGAAATGGCATGGCCTCTTCGACAAATTCGTCATGGCCTAGCCTGCGCAAGTAGACCCCGTTCATCCATTCCAGTTTATCCCTATTAAAGATAGCTGGCGTTTTGCCTACCCTTTCTAGAGAGAAGTGCTCCATCAACTCTTCTATTGACAGCAATTCAGTTCGGTCGTCAAGCGACCAGCCGAGCAGTGCCAGAAAATTTATCATTGCAGCCGGCAGGTATCCTTGCCTTCGATATTCCGTGATAGTGGTGGCACCGTGCCTCTTGGACAACTTGGCCCGGTCAGGTCCCAGAATCATGGGCAGATGAGCGAACTGTGGAGGTTGCCAGTTCAGAGCCTGGTAAAGCAGAACATGCCGAGGAACACTGGAGAGCCACTCATCAGCCCTCAGGACATGCGAGATAGCCATTAAGTGGTCATCCACCACATTTGCGAGGTGATACGTGGGATAACCATCCGATTTGAGCAAAACGAAGTCATCTAGAGTATCGTGCTTAAAAGTCACCGGACCGTGAATCAAGTCGCAGAAAGTGGTTTCGCCCTCAAGAGGCGTTCTGAAGCGAACCACCCGAGCGATTCCTGCCGTCTCGAAGCTGGTTCTTTCCTGCTGCGTTAAATCTCGACAGCGACGGTCATATTTCGGCGGCTGTTTGCGCTTTGCCTGTTCCTGACGCATGGCTTCCAAACGCTGTGGAGAGCAATAACATGAGTACGCATGACCCGTCTCAAGCAAGGTCTCTATTATCTCATGATAGACAGGCAATCGCTGTGACTGGAAGTAAGGCCCTTCATCCCAGTTTAGTCCCAACCACTGCAAGCCTTCTAGTATCGCCTCCGTTGCGCCTTCCACCTTGCGGGCAGTGTCAGTATCCTCAATGCGCAAAATAAACTTGCCCCCGTGATGCCGAGCAAAAAGGCAATTGAACAGGGCAGTCCTGATGTTCCCCAGGTGCGGATACCCTGTAGGACTGGGCGCAAAGCGAACTCGCACCGATGTTTCCAACGCAGACTGCATTGTGCTAGATTTTCGCCTGACCTAACCTTACCTAATCACCCCAGATGTATTCATCGCCATCTGTGGTGGTCCCATGAAAACGAATGAGGCGAAACTTTCGTGAGGCGTCACGTAGAGAGGGTTCGATGCAGCTTCCTTAGCCGCTCCAGATGTTTCCTGAGTCTTTGAGCAAGCTGATCGACCTGATTCAAGGCATTCTCGGTATCCTCTATCTCGGTGGTTATCTTGAACAAAGTCTCAGTCTGTCGCTTGCTTACCCCAGCCTCAAAATCAGTTAATTCTTCCATCTTGGTCTCTCCCGCTAGCTTGGATAACAGGGCTTCTTCTCTCTTCGCTTGTTCTCTAGCGAGTTCGTCGTAGGGTTTCATGCCTTCAATTTCCTTTCTCCCGTGCCGGGATACTCAATCTTAACATGGCTCGAGGCCTCAAACAAGACACTTCCGTTTGACACGGCAAAGGCAGACAGCGCTCTTCTTTGATCCAGTCAAGCAGGATTTCACTGTTTCATGTATATTAATGGTTGTCTGACTGAACGCGATGGCCGAGTTCAAGATAGTCTCCGATTTCCACCTTACTGGCGACCAGCCGCAGGCCGTAGACGAGTTGGTCAGTGGCCTGAACAAAGGCTACCGAGAACAGACACTGGTGGGGGTCACTGGGAGTGGCAAGACATTCACGATGGCTAGCATAATTGAGCGACTACAGAGACCTACCCTCATTATCTGTCACAACAAGACACTGGCCGCTCAGCTGGCAACCGAGTTCAAGGAGTTCTTTCCCGAAAACGCTGTGGAGTATTTTGTGAGCTACTATGACTACTATCAGCCGGAGGCTTATATCCCCAGCACCGACCTTTATATTGAGAAGGAAACCGAGATAAATGAGGAGATTGACAAGCTAAGGCACGCAGCCACCATGTCCCTGCTCACCCGCCGAGACATAATCATCGTCGCTTCGGTCTCCTGTATCTATAGCCTGGGTGCGCCTGAGGAATATCGGGGCTTCGTCCTCACCATTGAAAGGAACAAGCAGTACAGACGAGATAAATTGGTCCGCCACTTGGTGGATATGCAATACGAGAGAAACGACCATGACTTCACCAGGGGCCGATTCCGTATTCGGGGTGACACCCTTGAGATCCAGCCACCCTATGAGGAGACGGCCCTCAGAATAGAATTCTGGGGGCATGAGATTGAGCGCATCGTGCAGGTCGACCCTCTAACCGGCGAGGTGCTCGCGCACCTCGATCAAGTCGATATTTACCCCGGAAAGCACTTCGTTACTTCTCAGGAGAAGTTGATTGCAGCAATCAAGGATATCAAAGCGGAGCTGGAGGAAAGACTAGGGGAGTTCAAGAGCCAGGAAAAGCTACTGGAGGCCCAGAGGCTCGAGGCCCGGACCAACTACGACGTTGAGATGCTTAAAGAGGTGGGTTACTGCACAGGGATTGAGAACTACTCCCGACATCTCCAGCGGCGCGCGCCGGGGAGTACGCCCTGGACCCTACTGGATTACTTCCCTGACGACTTCCTATTGTTCATCGATGAATCTCACATGACACTGCCGCAGATACGAGGAATGTATCATGGTGATACCTCTCGAAAACGAACGCTGGTTGATTACGGCTTCCGTTTGCCTTCGGCCCTGGACAATCGCCCGCTCAATTTTGACGAGTTTAACCGGCATATCAATCAGGTCATTTACGTTTCTGCTACGCCCAAGCCCTATGAATACGAGCGTAGCGGGCAGGTAGTCGAGCAGTTGGTTCGCCCCACGGGTCTGCTGGAGCCCACGGTGGAGGTTAAGCCCGTTAAGGGGCAGATCGATGACCTTATCTACCAGATAAAAGCCAGAGTAGCCAGGGGGGAGCGTTGCCTGGTAACCACCCTCACCAAGCGTATGGCAGAGGAACTGAGCGACTACTTGAAGGAGATGGAGATCAAAACTCACCACCTTCATGCAGAGGTCGAGACTTTGGAGCGAGTGGAGATTCTGCGAGACCTGCGACTCGGCGTCTATGACGTAGTGGTAGGTATCAATCTTCTCCGCGAAGGATTGGACTTGCCTGAGGTGAGCCTGGTAGCCATATTGGATGCTGACAAGGAAGGTTATCTCAGGTCTGAGGAAGCACTCATTCAGACCATGGGGCGTGCCGCCAGACATCTCAATGCCCAGGTCATAATGTACGCTGATACCGTTACTCAATCCATGCAGAAGGCGATAGAAGAGACCGAACGGCGGCGCGCCATCCAGGAAGCCTACAACAAGGAGCACGGCATAACCCCCCAGGGAATCAAGAAGGCGATCAAAGATATAACTGAGAGATTTCAAGCGGTAGCCGAGACGAGGGCTCCTTATGCAGTTACTCCCGTTTCCAAAGAGGAGATCTTTCACCTCATCAGGCAACTGGAAACTCAGATGAGAGCAGCGGCCAAGAATCTGGAGTTTGAGAAAGCTGCCCTGATCCGCGATCGTATAATCGAATTGAGAAAGGACGAGGAACTGGTTTCACCCATAGCGAAACGACAGAATTAGACCGACTACGCAAAACAAGCCTGGTGATCGGCAAGGGATTGAGATTCTGACGCCTGTGGAGCCAGGATGTGACTGGAACCATACTGGCTGATTCTATGATTCCGGGCACCCAATGCCGATTAAGCCTACTGGTTTCTGGCCCGGACGAGTGCCGGCCCTACAGGCTACGATTTCCAGAGGATGAGGCGATTGCAAACGGGGAGAGGTTCAAGCATGAGGATAACGCTCACGTGGAAGAGGCACTGTTGCGCGGCGGGAGCCAGCATCTTGCTGATTGCCCTACCCTTGACTGGACTGCTCGTTGGCTGTCCTCCTGCTCCTATTGAAATAGGGGACTGGCATGATTTGCATGCCATCAGAGACAACCTGGGCGGCAGTTACGTTCTGATGAACGACCTCGATTCCACCACTGCAGGTTATACGGAGCTAGCCGGCCTGGGAGCCAATCAGGGAAGGGGGTGGGAGCCGATTGGGACGTCTGATGCGCCTTTCTCAGGGAGCTTTGACGGCCAGGGATATCAGATACGGGACCTGTTTATTAACCGCCCTGACCAAGATTACGTAGGGCTTTTCGGCGACATTTCATGGGTACGCCACATCGACAATGTCGGGGTCATCGAGAATGCCGGGGTGGTCAACGCCGACGTCACAGGCGGATCGTGTGTTGGCGCTCTCGTGGGGCATAATGGGGGTATTGTGAGCAACTCCTATTCCACCGGCAGCGTGACCGGCGATGAGCGTGTTGGTGGTCTGGTGGGATGGAACCAGCATACTGTGAGGAACTCCTATTCGGTTGCCAGCGTGACCGGTAATCGGGAGGTTGGTGGGTTGGTGGGCGAAACCTGGTATCAAGGTGGCGTCGTAAGCAATTCCTATTCCAGGGGCAGCGTGACCGGTTCCAGTCGTGTTGGCGGGTTGGCCGGATGGAACCGGGGTGTTCTGGGAAACTCTTATTCCACTGCTAGCGTGACCGGCGACGAGCGTGTTGGGGGTCTAGTGGGATACAACACTGGTACCGTGAGCAACTCCTTCTGGGATAGGACCATCTCCGGAATGGAGGAAAGCGACGGCGGGACAGGCAGGAGCACCAAGGAAATGCGCGACATCAGGACGTTCACGAACACGGCTGCCGCAGGGCTGGACGAGCCATGGAATATGAGCGCAGTCGCTGCCAGCGAGACTGACGCCACCTCCATTTGGAATGTCGTTGATGGGCAGGCCTATCCTTTCTTGAGCTGGCAGTCCGTTGGTTGAATGCCGAATTCCTGGGACGCAATACCGATTAAGGCTTGACGCCTCAGGGCCGATTGCCCCTCACTCAAGGCTATTCAAGCGGAACTCGCTTCAAGGGGGAGGCCAAGAACGAGATAGTGAAGCAGGGCACCTCTTCACGCCTGGCATGAACCGGCTTGCAGCCGGGGACAAGCCTTCCCTCTGCCGTCTTCGCTGACATTCTTCACTCCTCGACATGCTCAAGGCTCACAACCACAGACGACCCTCATCCTCGCCTCTTCGGGTCAAGAACAGGCTGAAACCGGAAGGCTGATAAACGCATTCGTTCACATCTCGAAATTCTAGGTTTGCCGATAGATCAGGCAGCCACAAGAATCTGCAGCCAGGTGCTCTTATCAGTGGGGCCGGGCCAGCTGTCACCACTACAGCACTGAGCCTCTCCATCGGAAGGGAGGCAGGCATTATCGAGAGCCACACGCGAGATTATGTCAAGTGAGGCCGTAGCTCCGGCATCTTGACACATACGCTGAGTCATGGTGATAATTGTCCTGTTATGACAGATAGCTTGGCTGAAGATGTGGCACGACTGAGGCAAAGCCTTAACGACGACCTGCCCCAGCCCCAGGTACAGCCTCCGCTTATAGTGGTGAGCGGCCTGCCAGGCACGGGTAAGTCTTTCTTCTGCTGCCAGCTGGCCGAAAGGTTGCCCTTTCTCGTCTTGGCCAGCGATAGGTTGCGGAGAGTCCTCTTTCCCTCTCCACAGCATGATGAAGGCGAAAACAAGCGGCTCTTCTCCGCCTGCCATGCTCTAATCGAGGAGCTTCTGAGGATGGGAACACCTGTCATTTTCGATGCCACAAATCTGCTGGAGCGCCATCGAGAATACCTGTACAGAGCCGCCGAAAGAGCACATGCAAGGCTTATCCTCGTTTGGATTGAGGCTCCCGCTGAAGTAGTGCGACAACGCCTTCTGGCTCGGGAAAAAGCAGGGATGGTGGAGAATGCTTCGGAAGCCGGCTGGGAAGTGTACAAGAGAATGAAGCCTCGGGGCGAGAAGATTTCTCGAAATCATTTTGTTGTTGACACCTCGCACGATATTACTGCGGCGATCGAAAAGATTGTGCGGGCAACAAGGAGATGAGTGAGGAATTTCGCTTATTACCCTCTTCAATTCTGTAAACAAATAAAGTAAAATAAGTGTTCTAAAATTCGCATGTCCGGGGAGGAGTATTTTGGAGATCAGAGCTGCCGTCGGCGATATAACGCAGATCGAAGCTGATGCCATCGTGGTCAACCTTTTCGAAGGAGCGGAGCACGCGGGCGGCGCTACGGCTGCCGTGGATGAGGCATTGGACGGAGCTATCAGTTCCCTGATTGATCGACGTGCGATCAAGGGTAGGTTCGGGGAGGTTGCCATTGTTCATACTGTTGCGAAGCCGGGACAAGTTGGGGCACGGATAGTAGCCATTGCGGGGCTGGGCAAGCCGGAGGATTGCAGCGCGGATAGAATTCGCGGAGTAGCCGGAGAATTTTGCCGGGCACTGCGCAAACTGAACTGTCGCAACATGGCTACAATACTTCATGGCGCCGGCTCGGGCGGTATCGACCTGCAGGCTTCGGCTCAGGCAATAACGGAGGGTGCTCTTCTCGGTCTCTATACGTTTGGCAAATACAAGAAGCCCGAATATGAGGACATCGAAGAAATGCTGATAGTCGTGAGCGAGGAGAGCTCACTCCCAGTACTCGAGCCGGCCATTGGCAAGGGAAAGATAACAGCTGAAGCGACTAACTTAGCACGCGATATGATCAATGAACCTGCCAATTATATGACACCCAGCCAGATGGCTGAAGCAGCACAAGAAATAGCTGCCAAGTATGGCCTGGAGTTCAAAGCCTTTGACCGAGAGGACATGGAAACCATGGGAATGGAAGCACTCCTGGGGGTAGCCAGTGGGAGCAGCCAGCCCGCCAAGTTGATTACTCTGAGCTACACGGGGGACGCGCACTCCCAGAGGACCCTTGGCTTCCTGGGCAAGGGCGTAACCTTTGATTCCGGGGGAATCTCCATTAAGTCGTCTGAGGGGATGGGTGAGATGAAGGGTGACATGGCCGGTGCTGCCGCCGTCATGGCAGCACTTGCTGCCATTGCTCAGTTGAGACCGCAAGTCAATGTCACCGCCGTCATCCCGGCTACCGAGAATTTGCCCAGCGGCACTGCGCTGAAACCAGGCGACGTGCTAAAGGCGATGAACGGCAAGACCATAGAGATCATAAGCACCGATGCTGAAGGAAGGCTCATCCTGGCTGATGCCCTCAGTTATGCTCAGAAGCTTGGTTTATCTCCCCTGATAGACCTGGCTACCCTGACCGGAGCCTGCCGGATTGCCTTGGGCACTCTCTATGCGGGCCTCTTTAGCAATAACCAGGACCTGACGGACAAGGTCCTCGAAGCTGCGCAAAGAGCCGGCGAGAGAATGTGGCAAATGCCCATGCCTGAGGAATATAAGGAGCAAATCAAAAGCGAAATCGCCGATGTTAAGAATACAGGTGAGAGAGCAGGCGGAGCCATCACCGCCGCTTTATTCCTGTCCGAGTTTGTCGATACTACTCCTTGGGTCCACATCGATATAGCTGGTCCCGCCAATTCCAGCAAGGAGAGCGGTTACACCGTAAAGGGTGGCACCGGGGTCGGGGTCAGAACCTTGGTCGAATTAGCTTTGGATGAGGCCAGGAGTGAGGAGGCTGTATGAAAGTGAAGTGGTTAGGACATGCCTGTTTCCTGATTACCTCGGGGGCTGGTGTAAGAATAGTCACCGACCCTTATACTGTAGGCGGGGGCATTAACTATGCTCCCATCGCCGAGGCCGCTGATGTCGTCACAGTGAGTCATGACCATAGTGACCACAATAATGTCTCTGCCGTACAGGGGAAACCTGAAGTCGTCAAAAGCAGTGGCACAAGAACCATCAAAGGTATTGAGTTCAGAGGCGTTGCCACTTATCATGATGCCTCTCAGGGCAAAGACAGAGGGCTTAATACCGTCTTTTGTTTCACCGTAGACAACATGACCCTATGTCACCTGGGCGATTTGGGACACGCGCTTGACCGGGGACAGGTCAGCGAAATCGGTGCTGTCGACATACTGTTCGTGCCTGTGGGCGGCTTCTATACCATTGATGCGCCTGTTGCCAGTCAAATCTGTGCCCAGTTGAAGCCGAGGGTAGCGATTCCCATGCATTTCAGAACGCCCACGTGTGCCTTTCCGATAGCCGGTGCTGAAGACTTCCTCAAGGACAAGCAGGATGTGACAAGGGCGGAGGGTAGTGACGCCGAATTTCAGCGAGAAACGCTTCCCACTGCTGCTAAAATCGTGTTGCTGCAACCGGCTTTGTGATTACTGAAAGTGGGTCGCCAATATGAAGTCAATGATTGTGAAAGATTCTGACTTCGTGTTCAGCCCTCCTCCACAGCTTGCCTGGGCGAGACGGGTTCTCATCAAACCCCATGCTGGTTATCCTTTGCCCTACCCGATGACAACAAGTCCCAAACTGCTCAATACCATCATTAGGGGCATCAGGAAGGTCAGCAAAGCAGATATCCTCATTGCTGACGGGACTTCCAGCGGCGAATCGATATACCCGATATATCAAGCTTTAGGATACAGCTTCCGTCACGTCCTCATGCTCGATATCCGGGATTCCATTTTCATAGAGGTGCAGAATCCTCTCTCGCAATTCTATGCTGTAGAGAGTTTCTGGGTGCCTAATGTGGTGCTACGAAGCGACTTTCTCATCAGCGTCACACCGTTTAAGGTTTCTGGAAACTCCGGTCGCTTCAGTGTGGCAAACCTCCTGAGTCTGCTCCCGGTGAGCAAATACCAGAGGACCAAATCGGATGGTTGGGGGGCTCTCTACGATCTGGGCATTGAGAAAGTCCTGGCTGACCTCTATTTCACCCTGCCTTTTGACCTGGGCATCATCGAAGCCCGTCAGAAGTTCTTCCAGGCTGATGACTCCACAAAAGGGGAAGCGGAGGACTACGGGAAAACCTTGATTGGTGAACCGCATGAAATCGATCTTCAGGCTGCCCAAATAGCCGGGGTTGACTGTGAGCACCTCAGACTCATCGGTAAAGGCAGGGTTCAACTCGAAGATTAAGCTGTACTAATACCTTATCGTAAAATCCGTGAACTGCCCAGAGTAATCGGACCACTCTGCTTGCACGCTCTCAACTCGGGCTCCCGGCGGGCCCGCTTTGAGTTGCTTGAGCAGGCTATCCAACTGCGGCTTCTCCCCTTCAGCCTGAACCTCTACCGCATCTCCGCTGGCCAGGTTGCGGACATAGCCTCTCAGACCTAGCTCCCTGGCTGAATCTCGAACGAAGTATCGGAAGAAAACACCCTGCACGCGTCCGTAGACTGTAGCAGAAAGACGTGCCGTGTCAGCCATCTGACCGGTCCGGTCTGTCGGTGTCATTCTCCAGTTACCCCGGTCATAACCGAGTCGCGTTCTGTCACTC
>SOJG01000027.1 GCA_004375885.1 Dehalococcoidia bacterium | reverse complement strand
CACGCGAGCTGGCCGAGCAGACCTGCGAGGTTATCAACGACCTGGGGAGCAGAACGGGATTGCGAAGTATTGCTGTCTACGGTGGGGTGAGCATGGAGTGGCAGATCCGTGGAGTGGCCAGCGGCGCTGAGATTGTCGCAGCCTGCCCGGGCCGTTTACTCGACCATCTCTGGAAGGGAACTATTAGTTTGTCAGAGATAGAAGTCCTCGTCATTGACGAGGCTGACCGTATGTTCGATATGGGCTTCCTGCCTGATGTACGTAATATTTTAAGGTGTATCCTGCACAGACACCAGACATTGCTTTTCGGGGCTACCATGCCCGCCGCTATCCGGCGCCTGGCGCATGAAATCCTGCATGAGCCGATCACAGTGCAAGTCGACCGCCAGCTGCCAGCAAAAACAGTTTCACACACTCTGTACCCGGTACAACAGCATCTGAAGACGAATTTGCTGAAGGAAATTCTGAATAGAACCACGACGGAGTCGGTGCTTGTCTTTACCCGTACTAAACACAGAGCCCAACGCGTGGCACAGCAGTTGGTAAGAGATGGCTATCGGGTGACTTCTCTGCAGGGCGACCTTCCCCAGAACCGACGTCAAGCCGCGCTCGAAGGTTTCCGTAACGGCTCAATCAAAATTCTGGTGGCGACCGATATCGCCGCACGCGGTATCGATGTCTTGAGTATTTCCCACGTCATCAATTACGATATGCCAGAAAGTACGGATGACTATATCCACCGAATCGGCCGTACCGGAAGGGTTGAGAAAAACGGAGATGCGATTACCTTTGTGACCAGCGCCGATGCTGATAAGATAAGCGCCCTTGAGCGGCTTCTCAACGCGCCGCTGGAGCGTCTGACACTTCCAGGCTTTGATTACGCCAGGCCTGCGGCGGACAAAGAATCACGCCTTTGGCGACAGCCACGACGGCATGGCGCAGAAAGCAAGAGATTGGTAAAACATAGCCGGTGATACCCACTTGACATTCCATCGTTTTGCACAGTTTGTATAGCGGGCACGGTAGAAAGCCCTCATCGCACCTTCCCCCTGGCCAGCGAGACAAAAATGCCGCAGAAGCAGAGAATGGCCAGGATTATGAACGAGGCTCTCGCGCTTTCCTGGAATAGCGGATAGTATTCGGGCGTAATCTGGACCCTTCCTATGTGCAGGGCAAGCATCAGCATGGCGACTCCCATGCCCAGCACGAAGCCAATCTGGCGCATCGTCGCTACAATTGCTGAGGCCACTCCGTAAGCAGTCTTGGGCGCAGAACTCATGATCGCATTGGTATTGGGAGATGAAAAGAGGGCTTGCCCGAAACCGACCAGCACCAGATTGCCGATGATTAACTCCAGGGGAGTTTTCTCGTTCAAGAAGACGAAGATGGCGACTCCTATGGCGGTCAGCGCCATTCCTGCTGAGGCGATTATCCTGGGTTCGATCCTGTCTGACAGCCTGCCAGCAAGTGGTGCAACAATAGCCGATGCAGCGGGCATGACTACCAGAACCAAGCCCGCACTTTCCGGGTTAAATCCCTTCACATACTGCAAGTAGAGACTTATGAGGAAAGACACGGCCAATACTGGACTGTACTCAAGCAACGCCGCGAGGCCGGAAAAGGTGAAGGCTCTGCTGTGTCTGAAGAGATTCAGATCCAGAACAGGGCTTCGAATTCTGCTTTCCCATCGGGCGAATGCCACGAGCCCGATGACACCTCCCACAACTAGCCACACGCCTGGCATATCTGGCAGGAGAGTAAAGCCGTATATCAGAGCTACGAGCGCAAGGCTGTAGATTGCAGAGCCCGCAAAATCAAACCTCTCTCCCTTTGCCCCAGTCCAGGCTCCCCTCATCTTCCATAAGACCAACCCAATAATCGCCAGTCCCGGGGGCACAGTGAGGAAAAAGATGCTCCTCCAGCCAAGATGCTCGGTGACGACCCCGCCCAGAACAGGGCCCAGCGAGAGGCCGGCATAGACCGCAGCGGCGTTTATGCCCAGAACCTTTCCCCTCTCGGCGGCAGGAAATGCCGACGTGAGCAACGCTACTCCGGTCCCGACAAACATGGCAACGCCGACTCCTTGGAGAACTCGCAGCGCGATGAGCATGACGCCCGAGCTTGCCATGCCTGAAAGAAGAGATGTGAATGTGAAGATGGCTATACCGAGGGTGAAGATTTTCTTCCTGCCGTGGATGTCTGCCATCCTGCCAAAGGGGACAAGGAAGGCCGCCGAGGACAGGAGATAGGCGGTGGCCACCCAGGCTAAGGTGACTGCATCCAAAGATAGGTCTCTGCCAATCGAGGGGAGGGCGATATTCACGGAGGAAGCCACGAAGGGAAAAAGAAAGAAGGTCATTGTGGCGACAAGAAGCACTACTTTTTTGCCTGTGTTATGACCCACAGGGTCATCCATAATCGGCCATTCTAACCTATTTGTCGCGAACCATTCCAATTGGGGTTGGCATTCTCTCAGCGGGTGCTTTTGCTTCACCGCCCCTGGGCACTACCTGGCACCGAAGCCAGAGCACGCCAGGTTAACAATTGCCTCGTCCGTCATATCGCTGTAAACTTCTAGTTCTGTAGACTAGTAACACCAAATGCGGAAGGGTTCAGGAATGTTTTCGAGCAAGGCTGGCGCCAGCAAGTTACTAATCGCCGCAGTCGTCGGTCTAATCATGGTTAAGGTGCTCGTTAGCTGGCTGACCGGCAGTATCAGCATACTGGCCCAGGCAGCCGACAGCCTACTAGATTTGTTTGCCGGAATACTCACCTTTTCTGCTATTCGCATTGCCTCCAAGCCACCTGATGCGCAACATCCGTACGGTCACGGTAAGGCAGAGGATGTGAGCGGCGTCGTGCAAGGAGTTCTCATCTTCATCGCCGGTGGTTTGATAATCTACGCAGCTATAGGCAGGATAAGAGAAGGCGTTGTCATTGAACTCGTCGAAGCTGGCGTAGCTGTGATGGTGGTTTCCATACTGGTTAGCATTCTTCTATCCCGGCATCTACTGAAGGTATCCCGCGCCACTGGCTCAGTAGCCCTGGAGGCTAATGCGCGTAATATCGGGGTTGACGTCTATTCCGCATCCGCAGTGCTGGCGGGATTGGCGATAGTGCGATTCACCGGGCTCTATATCCTTGACCCTGTGATTGCCATCGGGGTTGCTATTTACATCCTGAAAGTGGCTCTTGATACTGTCCGCAAGCCGATGTCAGGACTGCTTGATGAAAAGCTGCCTCCTTCACAACAGGCGGTCATCGAAGCCGTTTTGAGGAAACATGGCCGTGAGGTGTCCGGCTTCCACGGACTGCGGACACGTCGGGCTGGAAGCCAGAGCTATATAGACCTGCATCTGGTCATGGCCAGCGATATTAGTCTGGAGCAAGCTCATCGCCTATGCGACGAGATTGAGGCCGAAATACAGCAGTCCCTGCGCAAGGCCAGTGTAACCATTCATGCTGAGCCATGCGATGGTGAATGTGAACAGTGCTCTGCAATCTGCTCAAAACGCCGAGCC
>SOJG01000016.1 GCA_004375885.1 Dehalococcoidia bacterium | reverse complement strand
CCTTTGGTCTCCGATACTACTTATAAAAGATGCTTCTTCGTGGTGGATGACCGTACTTGCTCTGACTTACTTCGGGAAGGCGATATTGACGCTGTGGTACGAAAGGCCGTTAGCAGAGGCCTGGATCCGGTCCGGGCAATTCAAATGGCGACGATTAATGCTGCCGAGTATTTCAGGCTCCATGATAGGGGAGCCATCGCGCCGGGTTATATGGCCAACCTTATAACCATCAATGATCTGGCTAAAGTGGAGATAGACATGGTGTTTTACCGGGGCAAGCTCGTGGCTAGGGAAGGCAAGCCCTTATTCTCTCTGCCCCCTGTCGCTCCCGAGCTAACACATACGGTGCATATCAAGCCGCTCACTGCAAAATCGTTGTCATTGCCAGCGAAGCGAGGCAATCTCGGCGAGGAAACTTACCCGGTCATCGAGATCATCCCCGGACAGATAGTCACCAAGAAGGCGGCGGAAAAGGTAGGAATTGTGGATGGCGTGGTGATGCCCGATATAGAAAGAGATATTCTGAAGCTGGTAGTGGTGGAACGGCACAAGGCTAGCGGCAACATCGGGCTGGGCCTGGTCAAAGGATTTGGCCTGAAAAAGGGAGCGCTAGCCTCATCGGTGGCTCATGACTCTCACAACATCATCGTGGTGGGCACCAATGACCTCGACATCCTGAAGGCAATTGAGGAAGTTGACAGCTTACAGGGCGGGCTGGTTGTTTGCGCCGGCCGCAAAGTTCTCGCTTCTTTGCCCCTGCCCATCGCCGGCCTCCTATCCCCAGAGCCGCTAGAAGTGGTCGTGTCCCAGCATGAAAACGTAGAAGAGGCGGCCGCCACCCTGGGCAACCTGCCGCCGGCTCCGTTTTCTATCCTTTCCTTCCTGGCCCTGCCTGTGATTCCTGAGCTACGACTCACCGATTTAGGCTTGGTGGACGCGGTAGAGTTTAAGCTGATCAAGTAGCATTAACTTGACTATCTCCTCATCCCGGTTTTCTGAATTCCAGACAATATCCGTAATACTGACCATGCATTTCCGGATACCGTCGGCACGAATCCCTTTCATCGTTTCCGGAACCAGATGAAAAGGTAACTCTCGCCCCAATTTGTCCCCAAGGTACCTGCGGGGTACACTCCACGTCACCGAGCGTTATTTCGATAGTCGTTGATCTGCGTGCGTATTTCCCGAGCCGTGTTTCTGGCCGCCCGGGCAAAATCCTTGTCCTGCGACGCATAGAGAATCTGCCTCGACACACTGATGATCGCTTTCTGGCCGCCGGCATCGGCTCCGTAGCGAACTGCTGCCGCCAGGTCCCCTCCCTGGGCGCCAATGCCCGGTATAAGCAAAGGCATTTCGGGGCAAATCGAGCGAACCCTCTTTAGTTCTTCAGGATAGGTTGCCCCGACTACCAGACCGATATTGCCATAGATATTCCATTCTCTGGCTTTTTGAGCCACTACTTCGTATAGCGGTACCCCATTGGTGCAAAGGTTCTGGAAATCTGTGGCTCCTGGGTTCGATGTTCGGCACAGAATGAATACGCCCTTATCCTGGTTGTTGATAAAAGGCTCTATCGAGTCGAAACCGAGGTAGGGATTGACAGTGGCGGCATCGAAGCCAAAAATAGAGAAGAGAGCCCTGGCATAGGCCCTGGCAGTGTTACCTATGTCGCCGCGCTTGGCGTCGGCGATTACCGGAATATCACCGGGCACATATCTGACGGTCTTCTCGAGGATAGCAAGCCCTTCGCTCCCTAGAGCCTCATAGAAGGCAAGGTTGGGCTTATAGGCGCAGACAAGATCGCTGGTGGCCTCAATAATGGCTTTGTTGAATTCCAAGACGTCCACCCCGGGCATAAGCTCCGGGTCGGGGTCAAGGCCGATGCAAAGCAAGGTGTTGTTTTTCCGGCTGATGTTAAGTAGTTTGTCTGTGAATCTCATTACTGTCAGCCAGATAATATCAGGAGAAGGGAATAAATCAAAGCTCGGCCAACACTCTATTATGCCGGGAGAACGTCATGCAGCCGGCTTCATCGGCCAAAGCAATCTGTGTGGCGAGGCAATGAGATTGCCACGCAAGGACAAAAAGCCGATTGTCTCGATTTCATCGGGGCAACTAGATGACCAAGATCAAACAACCTAATCCGCTGGAGGAGGTTAGGCGTTGTCTGTTGAAGCAAATCATAGTCGTTATCACGGAGGGATGAACAGAGGGTCTCAAGGCAAAGAACCTCTCCTGACACTACTCTAGTCCGGGCCTTTTGTCGTCACAGACATACGTGCTGTTATTCCTTTTCTTGGGACATTGTGTCTCCCGAGAGGCCTATTCGGACTTTCTTTGGCTGCTTGCCTGTCTCGCCATTGGTGGCATCGGAGTCAGTTGAGATTTCCTCGACATGGGCCACTGCGGGGCTTGTTCGCAACACATCAACCAGGTTTATTTGCTCACGCAGAAAGACCAAAATCGCAGGCATATCAACCCTGGGTATAATCTCAGTATTCTCAACCTCGGGTAGCTCATCAAGGTGGGCCACGACCTCCATCATTTTACGCATATGAATCGGAGGCAATATTTCCACTTCGAACTGCGGCTCGCCCAACTCTGTGCGGTCTTCAATCTCGAGTAGTTTGGAAAGGTCCCAACCCGTTTCGGATTGGTGCACGGTGTGAATTGGCTGCAGGTCTTCGTCGGATGCCTTGCCTTCCTTCACGCGTGCGGCACTGAGCTCGCCTTCGAGTTCTGCGACTGCAGTAGCGCCTTCCTCTTGGGGCTGCATTGTAACAGCGCCACTCTCCTCTCTCGGTTCCAGGGCCATGGCGCCGCCTTCTTCCGTTGACCGGGCCAACCTATCTTCAAAATCTGCCTGTGCCGCTGCCGCCTGCTGCTTAAGGCCTTCCAGGGCTGCCAGCAAACAGGCGAATTGTTCATTTATGATGGTCCGTAGTGCATCTTGGGTTTTCCTGGTCTCATCCTCTAGCAGCAACACCGCCTTCTTTTCGGCTTCAGACTGGATGGCACTGGCCTTTTCATTGGCAATCTCCAGAACCTCAACTCGTTTCTTCTCGGCCATCTGTTGAGCTTGCTCTTTGGCTCTATCTATGATAGCAGCACTCTCAGCTTTGCCTTGTTCGGCCGCCTCAGTCTTGAGCTGATTGGCCAGCCTATCAGCCTCTACAATGGTTGTCTCCGCTAGTTTGGTCAGAGACGCTATGTGATGCTGGGATTTGGCCAGCACATCCCGCTCCCTGATGAGATCGTCAATAAAGGATGCTACCTGAGCCTCATCTAACCCCGCTTTTACTCGCTTGAACTCACGTCCCCCCAATGTAACTACACCATCCTTACCGTTGCTACTCATAACACCTCTCCCTTTTCATTCATTACCATATGTTGGCAGGACTAGTAGTGAAACACGTCTGCCAGACCTTGTTCCATGCCAGTCTGCCATATCTCTATGACTCCATTTCGCCTTGGAAGATCTTCCAGATTCTCTCTGAGGTTCCGCTGGTCTCTTGCCAGGCTTTGTCGACCGTTTCCTTCCGTGCTCTCAGTGCTTCGCTCATGCTCTCCCGGTAAGCCTGCTCAGCCCTCTCTTTCGCTGCCTTATACGCTTCCTCGGCTTCCTGTTCAGCCTTCCGAAAGGCTTGCGAAGCACTTTCCATAGCCTGAGCACAGATGGTAGCGGCTTGCTCTTCGGTCTCCTTGAAGGTCTTCTCGCCCTGGCGTTGTCGTTCCTGATACGCCGCCGTCACCTTTCTTTGAGCTTGCAGATAAGAGACATGGGCCGCTTGAGCCTGGTTCATCAGCTCATTCAGAGGTTCCTTGGCCTCCTCAGCTGCCTGGGGGGTAGACTCAGCCATTTGCTGCCCCTCTTTGCTTACCGTCTTCCTGACTTGCTGACTCCTAGTCATGGTAGTCGCCATAATGCACCTCCTTCAATTGCTTTTGGCACTGTCATCGAGAATCCTTACAGACATCGCTGGTCTCTATCGCTGATGTGCCACAACTTGAGTCTCGCTGACACTCGTGCCTGACGTACTCTCTAACCTCATTCATGAACGTAGATCCCCCTTTGCTAGCTTATCTCAAAACCGATGACGTCTTTGCGGCTTGAGCCGCATGGTTCCTCTGAATTCTGCTCGTCTCTGCCGTAATGCTGCGCAGTTCGTCCTCACTGAATAGCCTCCACCCTTTCCTGTCTCTGTATTCGGCTTCCTCTACGATCTTCTGCCTGATCCAACGAAACAGAGTGCTCTTCCCTATACCAACTATCTGGCAAACCTCAGCAGTCCTATAGTAGATTTGACCATTTATCTCTACAGCCATATGCAACAACCTCTGACACTATTTGAATATAGCTTAAGGCTTTCGCAAGTCCCTGTAAATCACCAGTTAGTAACTGTACTTTCGTAGGGGAATCAAGCTTCTTCTTACCCTCTCGTAGCTCTGGAAGCGGAACACGTTGACCGCTATTGACTGTTTCTAATGATACAGGGCGCTAGAATATTCGAGTAGCTGCACGATCGAAGGCAGGCAAAAGAGCCGGCGTACGGAATACCGCCCTGCCGAGAGCCACGCCCTTTCAGGAGAGCAGCGGAGTTTTGCTCCGCCCTGCACTCGCCCCGAGTCAAACCGAAATTGACCGATGATGTAGATGAAAACGCCTCTTTGTTTTTATGCGTGTCACGGGTTACAATAGTCTCATGAGGGAAGTGATTGCTGATGTCTTGAAGGGATATCATGCCGACTATCTTGAAGCCGATCTTGAAGAGAGGCAGGACACCAGCATGATCTATAGCGGGGCGCGGTTGGAGGAGACAGGCAGGGGCGGAATCCCGGTGGCAACGCTTTGCTGGGATATAGGATTGAGAATATTGAGCCAGGGGAGAGTGTGAAGGATACTATGATTGCTGGCAACGTATATCGAGCACTGAGCGAAGCTCTTGGCATAGGGCAGGAAACAAGATGTGGTGGCCTGATTTCGCAGGCTCCTTCTCCATAGTGTCCTCGTGTATCAGTGACAACAAGGGGGAACTAAGACAGAGTTGAAAGACCCGATTAAGCTCTATAGGCAGCCACGCCCCAAGAACTGTTTCATGCTTGCCTCTTGGCCTGGCATCGGCGATGTTTCCTTGACTGCAGCGAAGTATCTGGTGGAGAAGCTCAATGCGGCAGAAATTGGTGAAATCGAACCTGTTGAGTTCTTTGAGCCAGTGGGGGTAGCAGTCAAAGACAACTTGGTTGAGAGCCCTCGTTTCCCTGAGAGCAAGTTCTACTACTGGCAGTCTGCTGGGAGGGACAAGAGCTTAGTGATCTTCATTGGTGAGGAACAGCCTGGTTTCAAAGGATACGAACTAGTCAACTGTGTGCTGGACGTGGCGGAACGGCTCAAAGTGGTAAGAGTATATAGTTGTGCTGCTGCGGTAACACGTATCCACCATAGTGAAGAGATGAAGGTTTGGGGAGCAGCTACGACCTCTGGGTTAGTTGATGAGTTGGGCAAACATAATGTGGTTCTCAGAGGTAACCTTCGCATCGCCGGATTGAACGGCCTGGTATTGGGAATGGCCAAGGAAAGAGGGATGGAGGGCATCTGTTTGCTGGGCGAAGTGCCTGCGTATGCCACGCAAATAGCGAATCCCAAAGCCTCCCTGGCTGTGCTGCGTGTCTTCACCAAAATGCTAGGCATTACACTTGACTTGACCGAGCTTGGTCATCTGGCGGCACAAGTTGATGAGGAGATGGACACAATAGCGAAGAGGATTACGGCTGAATTCATTGACCAGTTCACCGAACCTATTTGGGAGCAGGATGAGAACGAGGACGAGGATGAGGAGGACTAGCTAGATTAAGCAGTCTTGGGCTAGCTAGAGGCCAAATTGACCGACCAAAGTGGATGTGCTACCATCGAACCAGATGTCAGCTTTAGCTCATCTATGTGAGGAAATTGCGGCTTGCCGGGACTGTGAGCTAGCTAAGTATCGCACTAACGTAGTGCCTGGCGAGGGGGCTGAGGATGCGGACTTGCTTTTCATCGGCGAGGCGCCGGGGTGGCACGAGGACCAGCAAGGGCGTCCCTTTGTCGGGCCAGCAGGGCAATTCCTGGACGAACTGCTGGCGTCAATCGACTTGCGGCGGGAGGAAGCCTATATTGCCAATGTAATCAAATGCCGTCCTCCCCAAAACCGAGAGCCGCTGCCAGCGGAGATAGAAACTTGCCGCAAATGGCTTGACCGTCAAATAGAGATAATCCGGCCCCGGATGATTGTCACTCTAGGACGTTACTCTCTGGCGCGGTATTTTCCCAGCGAGAGCATAAGCAGAATTCATGGCAGGCCCCGAAGGCTGCAGGGGGTCATCTGTTACCCCATGTATCATCCCGCGGCGGCTCTCCATCAGGGCTCTCTGCGCCCGATTATCCAAACGGATATGCTCAGGATTCCGCAGATACTAGCTCAAGGTACAGAACTGCCGCCAGAGCCCGTTGAGTCTCAGCAGCTAAGCCTGTTTTAGAACCATGTCCCGAATGAAACGAAGGGGAAGAGCCATGCCAGCACACAGATTGAGAGTCATACCTCTAGGCGGATTAGGCGAGATCGGTAAGAATATGATGGCATTGGAATATGGCAATGACATCATTGTCATCGATGCCGGGCTTATGTTCCCCAGCGAGGAGACGCCGGGCGTTGACTTACTTGTCCCGGATATTAGCTATCTTCTGGAGAGGCAGCAGAATGTGAGAGGGATAGTGATTACTCACGGGCACGAAGACCACATTGGGGCGCTGCCTTACATTTTACCTCGGCTCGCCCCTCCTATTTATGCTACCAGATTCACTCGAGAGCTGATTCTCGTGGGACTTAAGCAACGAGGGGTGAAAACTGACGCAAAATTGAACCTGGTTGGCCCGGGGAGCAGGATTACTCTAGGTAGTTTCACCATAGAGTTCTTCTCTGTTTGCCATAGCATTCCTGATTGCGTAGGGCTGATAATTCACACTCCCCGGGGCATCGTAGTTCACAGTGGTGATTTTAAGATTGACCATACCCCGGTCATCAGCGAGGCTACCAACTTTAGCCAACTAGCTTCGCTAGGGGCGAAGGGTGTTTTGCTTCTGCTCTCTGACTCCACCTATGTTGAGCTTCCTGGATACACCCCTTCCGAGGGGGTGGTTAGCGATACCCTGGACCGGATTGTAAGCCAGGCAAAGGGGAGGGTAATCGTAACTACATTTGCCTCTCTTGTATCTCGCCTGCAGCAAGTGCTTGATGTTGCCGTTAAACGTGAGCGCCGTGTATTTATCATCGGGCGAAGCATGAAGGAGATAGTGAACATGGCACTGAAAACGGGTTATCTTACTGCTCCGCCCGGCACTATTTGTCGGTTGGACGAGCTTAAGTCTTTGCCCCACAATCGAGTCATAGTGTTGAGCACGGGAAGTCAAGGTGAGCCTACCTCTGCCTTGGTGCGCATGGCTAATCGCGACCCCAAGAGTCAGCTCCAGATAGTGCCCGGGGATACCGTCGTGATTTCGGCAACTCCTATTCCCGGCAACGAGACGCTGGTCAGCAAAACCACAGACAGCCTCTTCCGTCAAGGTGCTAATGTGATTTATAGCAAGCTGGCCCAGGTCCATGTCCACGGACACGCGAGTCAAGAGGAGTTGAAACTCCTGCTTAGTTTGGTGAAGCCCAAATTCTTTGTTCCCGTTCATGGTGAGTATCGCCATTTGATCTTGCACGCCAACTTAGCCCAAAGTATGGGTATACCCGAAGATAACACCTTTGTGCTGGACAACGGGGATGTGCTTGAGCTCGGGCAAGATTCAGGCAAGGTGGTCGCCAAGAATCAGGCGGGAGTTGTCTATGTAAGTGGCTTGCTAACGGGCGAGTTGGATAGCGTTTTGCTTCAGGACCGCAGATCGCTTTCGCGAGACGGCATCGTGGTCGTGACCATTGCCGTTGATGCTGAAAGTCGCAAACTGGCCAGGAAGCCACGAATCATAACGCGGGGCTTTGTGGATGCTGCAGACGAACAGGCGCTGATTGAGAAAGGCCAAGATGCGGTGCAGGCGGCTCTAGACCATGATAGAGGGCGCCTGGCTGATGTAAGCTTCGTTGATACCAGAGTGAGAGAGTCACTGGGCAGATTCCTATACGAACGCATTCATCGTCGTCCTATCATCATTCCGGTGGTTATGGAGGTTGGGAAAAGCGAGAGAAAGCGGACGAGCTAGGAGCATGATTTCGTGTCTAGAGCAAGAAGCGGGTCCAAGTCGAGGCGGAAGGCAGAAGAAAGGCGGCCAGCATGGAAGCGATTCTTCAGCTTCATTGCTTCACCGATAGTACGACGGCTCATCCTCATTGCGGTAGTAGTAATCCTGCTGTATGTGTTATGGGAAGACATGCTCAGATTGTTTGGTTATGGACTAATCATAATGGCCGTTGCTTTGGGCTCGCTGATCTGGATGGCATGGCGGCGGCGATTGCCCGCCTTGAAACATAGGTGGAATTGGGTTCTGGGGGGCCTTAGTCTGGCTTTTGCTGTATGGGGAATCCTTTCTTTCTGGCCCGGGGAAGGCGTTTTGACCCAAGCGAACCTGGGAGGCACATTCGGACAACGCATAATAGGTGCCCCTGACGCCATGGGAGGGCTTAGAGTCGCAGGCCTTGCCCTTCTGGGCATCGCTCTTGTCAACCCTCGAGGAGCCTGGAGCACTATTAGAAAGCTCTGGAGTGCCTCTAAGAATGGCTGGCGTTTCTTGACCACGGCCTTCGGGCGCGGTCAGGGAGCCACCTTTCCCCGACGAGCCCCTGCTAGCGCTGTCCCCCTCGAAGCTACGTTCCCTGAGCCGCAGGCAATTGGCGAGGCGGAAGCAAAGCCTGCTCTGCCGTCTCCTCCTGTGTGGCAGTCTCAACACGAACCTATTCTCACCCCAGGAGGGTGGCATCTTCCGCCGATTGACATCCTGGATAAACCGGTCGAGGCGCAACTGGACAGGGATGATATTGACCGGCGAGCCCGGTTGATTGAGGAAGCTCTCGCTAGCTACGGTGTAGAAGCCAAGGTTGTGCAGGCGAACATAGGTCCGACGGTAACGCAGTTTGGTGTTGAGCCTGGATGGGACAAGAAATATAGAGAAGTGAGAGAGAAAGGGAAGGATGGCAGCTATGAAACGAGAGTGGAGGAGGTGTCCAGAACCAGGGTAAGGGTCGACCGCATTACCTCCTTGTCCAATGATCTATCATTGGCGCTGGCTGCACCTAGCATCAGGATTGAAGCTCCGGTGCCTGGGGCGTCTGTGGTGGGCATCGAGGTTCCTAATACTGTGTTCGGCTCAGTTTCCCTGCGGGGTGTGATAGAGACTGCTGCCTTTCAGAAGATCAAGGGGCGCTCTAAGCTGGCTGTCGCTTTGGGCAAAGGCGGCGGCGGTGAGGCGACGGCAGCGGACCTGACCAGAATGCCACATTTGCTTATCGCTGGAGCTACCGGCAGTGGCAAGACTGTTTGTCTTAACTCGACCATCTGTTGCTTGCTTCTGCACAACAGCCCCGACGATATTCGGTTCATCATGATTGACCCCAAGAGGGTAGAGTTAGTCACCTTCAATGGTCTGCCGCATCTCCTTGCCCCTGTGGTTGTTGATGCTCAGACGGCAGTCAAGGCTCTAAGGTGGCTTACCCAGGAGATGGATAGCCGGTATCGTCAGTTTGCTCAGGCAGGGGCACGCAATATTGATGGTTACAACAAAGACCGGCCACCTGGCGAGCAGCTGCCGTATCTGGTGCTCATCATCGATGAGCTGGCTGACTTGATGCTGGTGGCCGCCTATGAGGTGGAACACACGCTTTGTCGTTTAGCTCAGTTAGCCCGGGCTACTGGCATTCATCTTGTGGTAGCTACGCAACGCCCTTCAGTAGACGTGGTTACCGGGCTCATAAAAGCTAACTTTCCCACCCGCGTTAGTTTCGCTGTCACCTCTCAAGTAGACTCCAGGACCATACTTGACATGGTAGGCGCCGAAAAACTGCTCGGCAGGGGAGATATGCTCTACATGCCTACTGAAGCCAGCAAGCCTAGACGCCTTCAGGGAGCTTTTGTCTGTGATGCTGAGATCGATAGATTGGTGTATTTCTGGGGAAACCAGCGGCAAATCGAGGTGAGTTCTGTCAGCTTTGATGAGGTCGCCGACCGTCCCCTAAGTGGCCAGATAGCTGGGCCACCCGATCCACTTCTGGACGAGGCAAAGCAACTGGCGCAAGAACACAAACATATCTCCGCCTCTTTCTTACAGCGCCGTCTTCGCATTGGCTATCCCAGAGCCGCTCGCCTTATGGAAGCACTCGAGCAAGCGGGCCTGGTAGAGACAGCTCAGCCCGGGCGGCAAAGCTGAACCGGGCCACTGAATCCTCAACAATGCCTCACGGGATTCTGAATCCCTCCGACTCCGCTCAGGACAGGCCTGGACAGATTCATCTATTATGCAGAGACCAGGAATGAACGTGCAAAATGACAGGGGAGCAGGTAAGGGCCCAGAATGCAAAGAACAGAGACGCAACGAAAGGCATAAACGCCTTGAGGCTTTGCGTGTCGAGTTGCCGACTGGATCTTTGACTGTCTACAATTCCTGGTCAGGCATGCGTGGTATTCGTCTGGGGTCTTGAGGCGCGTGCCGGGTTCTCCGGGGTGTTCTTCCAGCTAGGCGCCAAACTTGTCCAGTTTCAGAGCGTTAGCCATGGCTAGAGGCATGATCTCCGCAGCCGGGAAACGTCCCATGCCACCGGTAAGGCACGCACGTTCCGAGAACTCGGCAACATTGTCGGCGCGACACCACCTGGACCTTAGCATGAAGGGGACAGGATGCCAGCTGTGCCCAGCCAGGGTTGCGGGGGTGGAATGGTCTCCAGTGATAATCAGGACCTCCGGGTCCAGGGCCAGCAAGCCGGTGAGCGCATCATCAAGCTCTTCGATGGCTTGAACCTTGGCCCGGAAATCGCCGTCCTCGCCGGCGGCATCCGTGCTCTTGAAGTGGATGAAGAAGAAATCGTAATCGGCATAGTAGTGCCGCAGATTATCCAGCTGCTCTGTTATGCTTTCACCGCTGGGTAGCGTCTGCATCCCCACCAGCCTGGCCAGTCCCCGGTACATAGGATACGTGGCAATGGCCGCCGGCCTTAGCTTGTAGATTTCGGGGAGGGAAGGGATGGTGGGGCGGCGGGAGAAGCCGCGCAGAAGCACCATGTTGGCGGAAGGTTCGTGCCTCAATCGGCTGCTGGCTTGTGACACGAATTCGTTGGCAATGTCCGCACTTCTGCGCGACAGCGGCGATGACGCCTTTATCTGCCGTGGAGCCAGTCCCGCTTGCTGGGGATCAGAATCTGATAAGTCAGGCGACAAAGCTTCGCCCCGGAAGATGAGCACAAATCTATGCTCTTTCACGGGCAGCACCGAGATATCAGCTCCATCTATGACTATATCACTCAGTGCCTGGCATAACTCGGTATTCCTGTCTGTGGAAATCCGTCCCGCCCTCCTGTCTATAATGACTCCGTTGTCATCAACAGTGCAGAAATTGCCTCGCGCGGCGACCTCGTTCGACTTTAGTTCCCAACCTATTCCCAGAGCCTCCACGACTCCCCGCCCGATCTTGTATTGCACAGGGTCGTAACCGAAGAGCGCCATGTGCCCCGGCGCGCTCCCCGGTGTGATTCCGGGCCCAACAGGGTCGATGAGTCCGCAGAGCGACTCCCTGGCTATGCGATTCAGGTTGGTCTTCCTGGCCGATTCCAGTTCTGTCTTACCGGTTTCAGTATGCGGTAGGCCGCCTAAGCCGTCTATTACCAGAAGCACTATTCTGGATGGGGATTCGCGGGATATTGTCTTCATGTACTCAATTCCAATCATTGTATTCGCCATTTTACTGCGAAGCATAGCCATGTTCAAGTTCATAGTTTGACAAAGACAGCTTGGTAGCAGTGGGGGCCATGCCTATTGCGGAGATACTTGTTTTCGTGGCATACTGATATAACTCACACACAGGAGGTGATAACTCATGCTAGGAGCCAATATACTGCTGCTTGGAGGCATAATCAGTCTTATCTTCGGTATCGTGATTATGATTTTCCCGAAAATCCTCAACTATCTGGTGGGCATCTACTTCATATTGATTGGAGTGCTAGCGATTATTCGCCATTTCACCTAGCCTAGGGCTGCCGAGGCTTCCAGGCGAGCGGTAGCAGCACAGAGCCCCTGCCTTTCCTGAGTAGTTGGACACTGCGCCTGCTGAGCAGTGTCAGGCCTTTCTGCGCTAGTTCCTTCTTTGCTTACCTAATGTCTTGGCAAGGAACTGCTTGCACCTGTAGCAGGCACTTGTCAAGGACAGTCGCGCTAGAGGAGCGACGCAGGAGCCACCGGTCCTTACGTTCACAGACCTGAAGAAAGATGGGCCGCCGACGGCCCGAAGGCACTTCGACCCTGACTAGTTAGCTCGCCTCTGACATATCGGGTGGTCGGACAGAGCAGCGCTACTCCGGTTGGACATCTTCCCTTATCCTAGCGTAGATGGCCACACTCTTGGGGCACAAGCGATTCAGCAAACCTTCCAGTGAACGAAAGAGCTTACGATTAGCACGCAAATCCCATTTCAGGAACTTGTTGTAGAGTGAGGGGATGAGGGCATTTTCTCTCTTGACCCCGAAAATACAGCGAAGTATCCAGTACAAGGAGTGAAAGGCATGCTTGTGGCGAATGGCATAAACGGATAGGCCGGCCGTATCCGCAAGCGCGAGAAGTTCACTGGTTTTGTATTTTCTGATATGTCCGCCGGGAAAACCATAGTAATCTCGAGATAGCTGCCAGCAGATAGACTCAGCCAGATAATGAGGCACACTGATCCCAATGGCACCGTCTTTGTTCAGTACCCTGATCAACTCCTCAATGGCGCTCCTGTCCTGCGAAATATGCTCCAGGACCTCAGAGCAGATGATCTTGTCAAAGCTGTTGGCCTGGAATGGCAGCTTTGCCACATCCGCGATGAGCAGATGGTAGCTGCTCTTGATTCCTCTTTCCTCCTTTAATGAGTGTAAGACATACTTGTTCTTCTTGATAGACACCGTATCGATATCAAGCGCGATGACGGAGGAGTGCTTCTTGTCATAGACTTCCCACGAATGCCTGCCATTGCCGCAGCCGGCGTCCAGAATGATGTCGCCATCCTCGATACGCAGAAGGTCGGGTTCTACCGTAATCATGTTGTTGTCAGTACCTCTCGGTAGACTTCGAGCGTTCTTCTGGCTGCTTGCTCCCAACTGAAATTCTCTTCCACTCTTTTCCTCCCTGCCTCGCTCATCCGCAATTGCGCTTGTTTATCGTTGAGCAACTGCCTAATGGCGGCGGCCAGGGCATCAGCTCTTCCTGGCGGCACTAGCATGCCCGCATCGCCTACTACCTCAGGCAACGCCCCGCCAGTGCTGGCAATAACGGGGGTGCCACAGGCCATGGCCTCAGCAGCAGGTAGCCCGAAACCCTCATAAAGGGAGGGCACTATGGCTATCTGGGCGGCGGAGTAGTGTTGTGCCAGTTCCTCAGCTGTTAGCCGGCCAGTAAAGCGCACAGTCCCGTCTAAATTGAGCCTTTCTACCAGTTTCAACCCGTATGAAGGCAGCGGCCCCACATCATCTGCGTATAAAGAATGCCGCTCGGCATCGTCCACGATGGTCAGCTTTATCCCATCCTCTCTTAGCAATTGTAGTGCTTTCAGTAGAAAAAGGACCCCTTTCTTCCTATCGTCAGTATTGCCCACCATGATCAGGCCATCTCGGTTCTGGCCTGCCTCCTCATTCCTGCTGTAAATTTCGGTATCTATGCCATTATAGATCACTCTTAGCTTCTCGGCGGGTACCCCGAAAAAAAGCTCTGTTTTCTTGGCGGCACTCTGAGATACTGTGATTACTCGCTCTAACCGCCGCGAGACAAAAGCTTGCATTGCGATGAAAGAATAGAATTTCCGAATCCTCCATCTCTCCCTCAGGCCATTCGCCTGTTCGAGGTCAGCCTGTCTGTCTATAGGAAGCGGATGATGTATGGTAGCTACTACCGGTATGTTGAGCCTTTTCATCAGAAGAAGCCCGTAGCCGAGGCCCTGATTGTCGTGAATAATGTCAAAGCGGCGCCGTTTACAAAGCTCTCTTAGCTTGGCATAAGCTCTGAAGCCAAACGTCAAAGGCTCCACGAACATCCCCTGGCGGGTGGCGCATAGTTCATATAGGTCAACAGGGTTTCTTACTCTGGGCAGACTGGTCCTCAGAGAGCTTTCCGGATGATATACGCTCAGGCTCCTGAGGCAGTGCAGGACTACGCCTTGGCTTACTTCGGGGAGAGGTGGGCTGGCTATCACCTCGACTTCGTGTCCCATCCGCTGGAACTCACGCGCTAGATAGTAAATGTAGATGCCTTGCCCACCGCTGTAAGGATTTCCCCTATAGGTCAGCAGGCAGATTCTCATATCTTGTACTCGGCCAGCACTTCAGGGCCAGGCAATTATAGCATGTTCGCTGGGATTGCATAGCTTGACTTCGCCCGACAGCAAAGCTCCAAAAGGCAAGAACGAAGCGGGGCAGCCCTTTGTGTGCGATGCCGACATGATGGCGCAAGCAGACATGTGAAATGTGGTGAATCAGTGGCCTGAGGGAGACCAGCGCTTGTGTGCGCAGTGCTCTTGTTGGCTCCGAGCCTGGTGCGGCAACAGCTAATCGCCCACTTCCAAGATTGAAAGCAGTGGGCGTTGTACAGTATAATATTCGGGGTTGTGGTGAGCGTAGCCTAGCGGTTAAGGCGCCAGGTTGTGGCCCTGGAGATCGTGGGTTCAAATCCCACCGTTCACCCCATTTTATTCTGCGCCTATAGCTCAGCGGACAAGAGCACCGGTCTTCGGAACCGGGGGTCGTGGGTTCGAATCCCTCTAGGCGCGCTATCACAGCACCGAGTCTGCGCCGCATTCCCGCACAGGATTCAGTTCCTTCTCTTTTCTTGAATGGTCTTCGATGCGCGCAGACCGATCTCGGGGGAGCCGAGAGGAGGACAATGGACATGGCGTTTCACGAGACGGGGCAACTCGCCAGTTGAGAGCTGTCACTAAGGTACTGAACGAGGACAAGGTCTTGCCAGTGGCGTGAGGACGCTGTAAGATGGGTGCCAAAGATTGCGCAAAGGAGGAGACAAGAATGTTACAGGACTTCAAGGCGTTCATAACCAGAGGCAACGTGATCGACATGGCAGTGGGCATCATCATCGGCATCGCCTTCGGCGCAGCCATAAAGTCATTGGTTAACGACGTTATTATGCCCCCGATAGGGCTTGCGCTGGGCAACGTTGACTTCCAGAACCTCTTCGTTGTGCTCAAGGAAGGCCTGAGTCTCGGGCCATATGCTACGCTGGCTGATGCCCAAGCTGCCGGCGCGGTTACAATCAGCTATGGGCTCTTCGTAAATGCAGTTGTCTACCTCCTGATAATAGCAGCAGTCGTCTTCTTTCTTATCGTGCGTCCAGTGGCCAGGATGCAAGCTCTCAAGAAGGTAGAGGAGCCGGCGGCACCCACAACGAAAGAGTGCCCTTACTGCATTACCGCTATCCCTGTTAAGGCCAGTCGCTGCCCGAACTGCACTTCAGAACTGAAAACGGCATGAATCAGTAGGGCATCCCTTCTAACGAACAAGGACAGCAGCATAGCGAGCATTCCGGGCACCATGCGACTCGGCTCAAGGATCCACGGCTGGAGAGAGGTATGCCCTAGAGCATACACGGTCTCCTGGAGGGCGAAGCAGGTTCCGGTTACATTTCCCCCTTTCGGCCTGACCCCAGCTCGCTTCCTACAAGTAGACAGGTGGCGGAGGAGGACCGGGGTGGGGGTTGAAAGCCGCCCAGGCGCACCTAAGGGCCTTTGAGCACGCTTTCTTGTGACTCTTCGGGGTACTAAGTATCGCTATGCTCCGTCAGGACAACTCTGCCATACACATAGTGGCAGATCGTGATTCTCCACACATCCGGCTTGATGTGTCAGCTGTATGAGTTGTCGAGTCCCAGTGAGCAGTGGATCAGGACTGCGTTCATAACTCGATGAGACACCGATACTACTCAACGGTGATAGTTGAGCTGGCAATCTGGAAAGAGATTCGGTTTCCGCCCGTGGAAAATCGACTTATGCTAATTGACTAATTGCGACTACGGGAGTAGAATAGACGTCACCAAGGAGGCGTAGCATGATAGAGATGACGATCGACAGTATCCGAGTGAGCCTGATGAACTATCAAAGGGTGGTGATATTGAGAGAGAAGGGAACAAATCGCTATCTACCCATTTGGATCGGTCCTGCTGAAGCAGATGCTATTGCCGTAAAGCTGCAAAATGTCGAGCTATCTCGCCCTTTAACGCATGATTTGCTGCAATCTGTGATTTCTACCCTAGGGGCCTCGGTTGACTATGTGGTCGTGACTGGACTTAAGGAAGATACTTTCTATGCCAATCTTGCTTTGAGCATCGACGGCGACAAACTGGACATCGATTCTCGACCCAGTGATGCACTGGCTCTGGCGGTGAGGGTGGGGGCACCCATATATGCTGATGAAACGGTGTTGGAGAAGGCGGGCATCATGCTTGATGAGGAATCGGGCAAAGCTGTTCCTGAAGGCAAAGTTGATGAGCAGGAGTTGAAAGGGCTATCAGCATATAAGGATTTCATAAATACGCTTGACCTAGAAGATTTCAAAAAACGCCGATCCTGAGAGCATCGCTTCTCACATAATCATTCCTGAATCAAGGAGGGCAGGGGAGGGCCATGGTCACGAAGCAAGACCTGTTTACCTACTCCGGCCACCCACTGGTCAGCAAAGTTGTTCGTAGTGGCAGCCTCAAACAATCGATTGCCCATTCGGTATCATTGATCGGAGGGATCGATAAGCTGGTGGAGAAGGACGACATCATTCTTCTGAAGCCGAATTATAATACCGCTCATCCATTTCCTGGCTCAAGCGACCCGGAGTTCATCAAGGCAGTCATTGAGATACTCTACGAAGCTGGAGCGCGAAAAGTCGTATTGGGAGAGAGGACTGCCTTGCTCCACAACCGCCGAGTCCTGGAACAGGCGGGAATTGTCGAAGTGGCTGAAAGAGCTGGAGCAGAAGTCAGGATCTTCGGAAAGGACGGCTGGCCTGCGATCTTTGATGCAAAAGGCTGGCGACGTGTCGAAGTGCCGGATGGTCATTACTTACGCAATGTTTCACTTGCCAGAGAAGCGGTAGAGGCACAGAAAATCGTCTATGTTCCCCTTATGAAAACGCACCATGCTGCGGATTTTACGGGAGCCATCAAACTCGCAATGGGATTTGTTAAGCCTTTTTTCGACCAGATCACCTTTCATATGCACCGGCTTCGCGAGAAACTGGCGGAACTATGCCTGGTGATTAAGCCTGACCTGATCATAATGGACGCAAGAAAGGTGTTTATTGCAGGCGGTCCTGCTGAAGGCGAACTACGGGCGCCAAACCTGATTCTCGCCTCAGGCAGTCAAGTGGCAATTGATGTGGAAGGGGTGAAGATACTTCAAAGCCATCCGGGCAACAGCTTGGATGGCAAGAATCCCTGGGACTTAGTACAGATAAGGCATGCAGTGGAACTGGGGCTGGGCCCCCGTAGTGCTGAAGAGTACGCGGTAATAGCCGAGGGTGGCCGTGGCATAGAAGATTCGCCGGCCTTATGCTAGCATAAAGGCGATAATGTGCGTCCGTCCGAGTATAGGTAGCCCTCGTCGGTGCCTCCGGACAAGGTCTTGTGCAGGCCGATCAGGTGTCTTATGCGTTTGGACGAGAGTGGTAAGGCGCTTCGCATTGGCAAATATGGTGGCAACAACGGGAGAGGTGCCGCCGAACCCCAAACCACGAGGGTGTACTCGACTGGGCAAATAGCGGAAGCTTAGGATCCCGCTCGCGAAGCCTCTGCCTTCAACTCGGCGACCAGGACCTGCAGGGCAGCAATATATCCCCTCCAGCCCAGGCCGCTTATCTGTCCTCTAGTTATGGGAGCAATTACAGACCTCGCTCGCCATTCCTCACGGCGGTAGATATTGGATAGATGGACTTCGATGATGGGCAGCTTGCTGTCAATCAGGGCATCGAGCAGGGCAAATCCGTAGTGGGTGAGAGCACCGGGGTTAATCACTACGCCACGCGCCGAATCTGCTTGCTCTTGAATGAAATCTACGAGCGCCCCCTCATGATTAGACTGAAATGTCACGGCTTCGACACTCAAAGCCTGGGCCTCTTTCTTCACCAGGGCATCAATTTCATCCAGGGTCTTTTCTCCGTAAGTCGCCTTGTCTCTCTTCACCAGCATATTCAAATTTGGTCCATGGATAACCAGAATTCTCATGAGGTTCCCTCCTCTTTTTGTATCTCCATCTCAGATAGCTTCACTATACGTTGACAGGCCACGCATCTAGCTGAATCCTGTCTGTATTGTACTAGAAGACTCCCACAGTTAGGGCAAGACTGAGCTATTGGCTTGCGATTTACGGCGAATTGACACTGGGGAAACTTGCCACACCCATAGAATACCTTCTTCTTCTTGCTGATCCTTTTCACGAGCTCGCCGCCACACCGGGGGCAAGAGACCCCGGTTCTAACGGCGTAGGGCATGGTTGTCTTGCAGTCAGGATAGCCGCTACAGGCGAGAAACTTACCGAAACGCCCGACCTTTATGACCATGGAGCGGCCGCACTTTGGACATGTCTCCTCGCTCACCTGGCTTATGCTGACCTTTTCCAGACTTAGGGAAGCTTTATCCAACATCCCTTGGAAGGGGGGATAGAATCCCCTCAGAGCGGCTATCCATTCATATTTACCTTGAGCTATTTGATCTAGCTGTTCTTCCATCTGCGCTGTGAAGCCGGGGTCAACGATGTCAGGGAAATGCTCAGTCAGGATTTTGTTGACAATTATCCCCAATTCCGTAGGATGCAACTTGCCCCCGACCTTGCTAACGTAGTCCCTCTCTTGAATGGTGAACAGGATAGGGGCATAGGTACTGGGGCGTCCGATTCCTTTATGCTCCAGTGCTTTTATCAGTGTAGCTTCAGTGTAGCGGGGGGGCGGCTGTGTAAAACATTGCTCAGGCAGGGTTCCCAGGTAAAATAATCTATCTCCGGCTCTGAGCGGGGGCAAGGAAATGGAGCTTTCGCCTCGTTCATCCTCATCTCTGCTCTCGGTGTAAACAACCATGAAACCAGGGAATTTGACCACAGAGCTACTTGCTTTGAGTAGATACCCTTGGGGTTGTTTTTCACCGGCAGGATTGCTTGCTTCTATCTCCACGTTCGTTATGTCGTACAAAGCTGCTGACATCTGACTGGCGACCATGCGCTTCCAGACGAGCTCATAGAGCTTCAGCTGAGCCGGATCAAGAAAGGGTCTCAGCTGCTCTGGTTGACGGTGAATTCTGGTGGGACGAATTGCCTCGTGAGCTTCCTGGGCCCACTTTGCCTTCTTGGCGAAACTCCGCGGCTGGGGTGGGAGAAACCGGGCTCCGTATTTCTCGCCGATGAAGTCCCTGGTCTCGCTTAGGGCAGAGGCAACCACATGGGTGGAATCGGTGCGCATATAGGTAATAAGCCCCACCGAGCCTTCCCTGCCCAGTGGTAGGCCTTCGTACAGTTGCTGGGCAACAGCCATAGTCCGCCCAGCGGTGAAGTGCAGCCTCCGCCAGGCCTCTTGCTGCAGGGTGCTGGTAATGAAAGGCGGGGCCGGCTGACGGGCTACCTGTTTAGTTACGATCCCCCTGACTGCATACTCAGCGTCCTCTAGGCCAGCGATAACCCTGTCTGCCTCATCTTTGTTGCTGATATCGAGCTTGGTGCCATCAGCCAGGGCGAACAGTCTGGCCTTGAAACTCGCTTCTTTTTCCTCAGGCGGCGCCAGTTCGACTTCGATAACCCAGTATTCCTGGGGAACGAAGTCTTGAATCTCCCGCTCGCGGTCAGCGATCATTCTCACGGCAACCGATTGAACCCTGCCCGCAGAAAGCCCCCTCTGCACCTTCCTCCACAGGAGCGGACTCAACTTGTAGCCGACAAGTCTATCGAGGATACGCCGGGCTTGCTGGGCGTTCACGAGATTCATATCAATGGAGCGGGGATTGCGGAAGGCATCTTGAACTGCGTCCTTGGTTATCTCCCGGAACACCACACGCTGAACGGGTACGAGATCCTTGTCCAGCTTGGCTGCTTGCACCAGATGCCAGGAAATCGCCTCCCCCTCGCGGTCGGGATCGGTCGCCAAGTAGATAGATCCTGCTTTGCTGGCTGCCTTCTTGATTTCGCTAACTATCTTTCTCTTCCCCGCTGGAATGACATACTCGGGGGCGAAATCTTCATCTATATGCACCCCGAGGCGCGCCCTGGGCAGATCCCGCACATGCCCCAGAGATGCTTTGACGCTATAACTGCGTCCCAGAATCGTGCTTAGCGTTCTTGCTTTAGCTGGAGATTCGACAATAACCAGTTTGCTGGCCATGATTTACCCCACGTCAATCCTACGAGACAGGACATAGCTCATACTTCCGACCTGCCTGGCTATCCCTCTTAGCTCCAGCATGGCCAGAGTGCTGCTCACTTCGGGCATAGTCAGACCGCTGCGGCGGCAGATTTCATCTATATGATTGGGCTCGGAGCTCAATTGTGTCAGTATGGCGGATTCGACCCCGCCGACCGGGGAGAATTCCTTGATTTCTGCTTGCTGTACCACGATGGTCAGATTTAGTTCCTGGAGAATGTCAACGTGATTGCGAACTAACTTGGCTCCCTCTTGAATCAAACGGTTCGTTCCCTGGCTAGCCGGGGAGAGGATGCTGCCAGGGATGGCAAAGACCTCCCGATTTTGTTCGACCGCCTGATTGGCCGTGATCAAGGCCCCGCTCCTTTCTCCAGCTTCCACTACCAATACCCCCAGGCTCAAGCCACTCATTATTCGATTGCGGAGCGGGAAGTTCTCGGCCTTAGGCTTGACGCCTAAGGGATGTTCACTGACCAGAGCGCCGTGTTCCACTATCGTCTGAGCCAGTTTGGCATTTTCTCCCGGATAGACGATATCCAAACCGGAGGCAAACACAGCTACGGTTTTACCCCCGGCATCCAGAGCAGCCCGATGGGCCACAGAGTCAATTCCTCGCGCTAGTCCGCTGACAATTGTGATGTTACTTCGGGCCAGGTCGGCCACGATCTCCTCAGTTACCTGCCTCCCATAGGCGGTGGGACGACGGGTGCCGACTATGGCCAGCGAAGGCTCGTCGTTGGCCGGGAGGCTACCCCTCACGTAAAGCACCGGCGGATAATCATAGATTTCTCTCAATCTCGACGGATAGAGGGGGTCCTCGTAGACTAGCACCTCCACCTGGTAACGCTCCAGTTTTTCCATCTCCTCGTCCAGGGAGACTCTCGGACGCAGGACTTCCAGAGCATCTATGCTTCGTGAATCCAGCCCGGCTTGCTTTAGCTTTCCTTGGGGAGCTTTCCAGGCGTCCTGCAAACTCCCGAAGTGCTCCTTCAACTGCGAAATCCGAATCCTGCCGATCCCGGGTATCCCGGAGAAAGCTACCCAGTATTTGAGTTCGTCAGCACTTACCATATGGAACCTTGTTGGATTCTAGCATAACTCTTCCCAACTCTCGAGTTATTGACACTACCCAGTAGCTATGCTACGCTAAAACGAAGGAGACTTGCCTGATGGGGATTCCCCTGAAGTGTCGGCACGAATGATAGCGAAGGGCCTCTCCATTCTTCGGTCGCCGGAGGCGGCTTTAGAATGATAGAGACGATCATTGAACGGACTTGACGTAGATAAGGAGATGGAAAATGGATGTAGTTGACTCTAGTTTAGCTATGATGGTGTTGATCCTGGGGCTGTTTTTCATCATCGTGGGCATAATCGTTGCAGGCGTGGTCTATCGGGAGGCTCGTGAGTGGAGAAGAATGATAATGCCCATGTTTGACAGGGACTCTATTAAGACGGCATCCGAATCCTCTGAGGGGTCAGGTCAGATGACGCCCGAACAGGCGGCCCTTCGCAAGCGGATCTTCGCCCGAATCTTCAGTCATATGGACGTCGCCGGTTTGCTAGGCGGCGGCGCGGCTGTCGTCATGGGCATACTTATAGTCCTGATAGGACTCGCGCTCTACAGTTAACCCTTTCCTTAGTACCTTCCTGACGCCCTTAACAAACTCGGTCGCCCAAATACGGTCAATTATGGTGCTGACGATGTGGGCGATCAGCATGAGGATGAACAGTCCTGCCCCTGCCACCCACTGCATTGGTGGGTTGTAGAGAACCCAGGCTGTAAGTCGAGCGATTAAGCGTGTAATAAAGAGACCGGCCCGTATCAGCTCCCTCAACGGTGGGTGATATAAGAACCAAGCTACCGCCGCTGAAATCCCCCGGATGTAAAACAGGGTGCCTGCTATCAGCCAGTACAAAGGAGGGTGGTAGAGAAACCAGACTATGCCCAGAGGAATGCCCACCAGTATTCTCCAGCACAAGCCGACAATACGAAAGCAAAAGTCCCAGAAGACATTTCTCACGCGAGGCCAACCGTACCGCCATAGTCTTACCAGCCATACCACTATGGCCAGCAAGAGCAAGAAGAGGCAGAGGAGTAGAAGGCCTATGCCTATGATTGTTACTTCTCTTCCTAGTATGGAGAAAGTTGGAACTGATATGCCTGCTTGATCAAGGACATACTTGAGGACAAACTCTCCCACCACCACCACGATGAAGAGGAAGATGATGTTCAGCGGTCGAGCTGCCCATCTTCCCATCCGCACGAGCCAGGGGTAGATGCTGCGCCACGTGAAGATAATGACCGCCACTATGAGCACTAAGGCCAGCAGGAATCCTGCCAGCGCCAGAGGTATCAGCGCGAGAGCCAGCAAAGTACCTACGAGGAGAATAACCGCGGCTACCGCGAGGAGCCCTGTACAGGTCATCATGGCGTCTTATTCTCCTTAACGCACCGACAGAAATCCACTTTGCTCGTTTTCATCGGGTATTCTACCTGACTGACGATCATATCAGAAGCAGCACAAACGCTATGAAAGCAGTCACAGACGTAACCATGGCAGCGGCTAGACCAGTGAGAACAGCCCACAGTGTACCCATGCCCACACCGACGGCCACGACTGCTACTGTTAGCGGGACGATGGTTAGACAGCCCATATCATCTTGCTCCCAGTAGGACACCTGGAGGAACTGGCGTTGCTTTTTTTGTGGCGCGACACATCCCTTGCTTCAGGCTCATATCAACAGCACGAGAGCTAGCAGACCAGCCAGTGAGGTAGCCATGGCTGTGAAGGAGGCCAAGAACAAACCGACCAGAGAACCCATGTATAAGGCTACTCCTGTGATGGCCGCCGTCAGCGGCACGAGCATTAGACAACCCATATTGTCTTCCCCCCGTCAGGACCCCCACAAGAATTCACCTTGATCTTCTCCGCGGGCTCCCATATACTCTGCTGTAGTCGATTGGCAGATTCCCTAACATTCACTCTCACCCCCGCGAATCCCAAATTCCTCCGACATGCCAAAGGCAGACACAGAAATACAGCGTCACGGGACAATAGTCCAGTATCGCGGCACTTCGGGTTATCATCTTGATTTCTGAATTTCGATCTTGTTTAGAATTCCGGACTGCGTGCTTGGGCTTTGTGTTCTGCTCCTCCGCTATTCTCCAGCTTAGCGACGCTTCAGGCCGCGGGAATCATCGCAGAACCGGGAGACAGCCGTAGCGAGTTATCTCATTCAATCACCTTGAATTTTGTCTCCCGGTAGGCGACGACCATGAGAACTATCACTACTGCCACGCCCACTATCACCCAGACCCAGGTCGGCACCGTCCATATTGTGAAGGAGCTACGGCTTGACCAGAGGCTTTCGTTGAGGAACTCATCCACAGCCTTAACCCGCCAGTAGTAGGTTCCGTGGGGTAGGTCGTCGCCCGGGACCAGGTAACTGAACTCCTCAATACCTGACTGCGACCAGACAACGTTGCCGGCTTCGTTGCTTATCTCCAGGACGTAAGTAATGCCGGTGTCGCCTGTTATCCCCCCCCATCGAAAGGTTATCTCCCCCGGCCTTCGTTTGCTCCCATCTTCAGGCAACATGGGCGCCGGAGATGGCAGTATCTTTTCCTTCACCGTGAAGGTAACCGAGTCGGTGGCCCCACCCCCATCTCTCACCACCACGGTCTGCATGCCTACAGTGGTTGCCGGAACCTGAAAAGTGATCACAATATCACCGTTGGCCCGGGTCCGCAGATCCCCCGGGGCAGGATTCCCATCAAAGAGGACCGTTAATTGCTGATTACCGTGGAAACCGCTGCCTGTGAGGGTAACGGAGTCGCCGGGGGCTCCTTCGACCGGGCTGAAGCTTTCTATTCTGGCTAGAGTGGTGAGGTCAAACGTGACTGGTGCGGTTATGTCGCCTCGAGCCGAAACGGTATTGCTGCCATGGGTGCTGGGTGGCAGGTCAAACGAAGCCTCCCAGCTACCAGTGCTATCAGCGGTGAGAACCGGAGTAACAGTCTGCCCCTGAAAGGTAACCCTGATGCCCGTTTCGCCGGGCAGGAAACCACCTCCGGTAACGGTGATCGTATCACCTACGTAAGCCATAGTTGGGTCAAGCAATATCCCGGCGCCCACGATGAACTCAACATCAGGTATATCGCGAGCCCTGGTCCATACTCCTGAGGCATCAATGACATGAGGACCGCTCTGGCAGGCAGGAATAGTGATGACGGCGCTCCAGGAGCCATTCTCCTGGACAGGAATATCCTGCTTCCTCACCTCCCCATCGAACGTAATCTGAACGTCATCTTCGTTGCTGGCAAAGCCTGTGCCCGTTACCTGAACTGTTTGCCCCACGTTTCCCGAAGGCGGACTGACACTGATTTGGGGGGTCACCCTGAAATACCTTTCCATCCAAACCACCCATGCTCCAGCGTCCTGAACCTCAATCTCAAAGACATAGCTGCCGCCGGGAGTGGACGGGATGGTATAAGATAGCGTCCAGCTACCGTCGCCACCGGCCCTGTCTGTCGTGGTGGTTGTGCCACTGAGACTAACCCGGATGTCCTGGCCGGCTGCAAAACCACAGCCGCTGATGGTTACATTTGTGCTTACCGGTCCCTCCGTGGGGTCAATCTGCGCGAAAGGGATGACTTCAAAAGCAGCGGCTGCCAGTTCGACATAGGCTTCGGTGGTCAAATACACACTATAGGTCCCCTTCGCCGTCGTAGGGATGGCAAACGGGATGGTACGGCTTCCAGCCCCGGTCGTCGTGAATGTCTCCACAGCACCTGCCGCTGTAGGAGAACCCCAGCAAATGCGATAGGTGCCTTCTGCTGGAACGTCCACTGTTATTTGGATGACGTCGCCACAGCGCGCAAAACTAAGGGAAAGGCTAATGGAGGCCGAATCTGCCAGAGCCAATTGGGGCAATAGGAGCACGAATAGCAGCAGCCCGATTGTGATGACGGCCTGAACTCTCTTCGCGCGCACGCTCATCTCTCATAACAGGCTGGTTTCCCCAAAAAGGCACGTTTGCACGAACCTATAGAACACGGCAAACCATATGCATCTCTCAGGAAGCCTGAACCGTTACTACCTCACTTATGCTTAGTGGAAGCTGTTGAACTCGGATTCTCCGCTAAATTCCGGGCGTTACTGTGGTCATCTGATCCATTAACCACAACCGCTGAGTAGGCTGAACAAATGCATTCTCAGACAGCTTCATCGCAAACATAATATACTTGCTTCGCAGGTTTTGTCAAGGCTTTGTGGGTTGGCACACTAGGTTGACAAATATGAGGTGCTGAAGTAGTATCAAACGAGGTTAAGGATGAGAAAAGACTTGCTCTCAATATCGGACCTGAATCGCAGGGAAATTGAGCACCTCATCGAGGAAGGCTTGCGCGTTAAGCAAGCGGGTACGCCGCCTCTTCTTTCGGGAAGAACCTTAGCTCTCCTCTTCGAAAAGCCTTCCTTGCGCACCAAGGTCAGCTTCGATCTAGCTATGTATCAGCTGGGCGGACACAGCATCTACCTGTCTCCAGAAGAGGTAGGCTTAGGCAAACGGGAGCAGGTGAATGACGTAGCTCGAGTCCTCAGCCGCTATGTCGACGGCATCGCCGCTCGCACATTGACGCAGCAGACTTTGCGCGCTCTGGCTGACCATTCTTCTGTGCCGGTCATCAATGCCCTTTCTGATCTGGAACACCCCTGCCAGGCTCTTTCGGACCTTCTCACCATATATGAGAAGAAGGGCACGTTTCCCGGCCTGGCCCTGGCATTCGTTGGCGACGGCAACAACGTGGCCAACAGCTTGCTCCTCGCTGCCTGTCTGGTTGGTATCAACTTCCGCCTCGCTTCGCCACCGGGTTACGGTATTAAGGAGGACGTATTGAATCAAGCCAAGGAATTCGCTGCTCTAAGCGGCAGCCAGATTCAGGTAGTCGATAGCCCTCATGAGGCAGCCAAAGATGCTGATATAATATATGCAGATGTGTGGACTAGCATGGGCCAGGAGAGTGAAGTGGAGAAACGCCGGCTTGCCTTTTCAGACTATCAAGTGGACAATAGACTGTTAAGCGTGGCTAGGGCAGATGCTGTGTTGATGCATCCCTTACCGGCCCATCATGGTGAGGAAATCTCCGCCGGGCTGCTAGACGACCCTCACTCAGTGGTATTTGATCAGGCAGAAAACCGGCTTCATCTTCAGAAGGCATTGCTGCTGAAGCTTCTGCCGAACGCACAGGTGTCAGACAAATGGCCAAGCCTATCATAGCCATTGTGGGCAGGACGAATGTGGGCAAGTCCACCTTGCTTAACCGTCTGGCAGGCAGGCGGATAGCTGTAGTCGCCGATTTGCCGGGAACTACCAGAGACCGCGTTTTTGCTTTCGTTTCCTGGCAGGGACGGGAGGTGACTGTGGTTGACACTGGCGGCTGGCAAACAAGACCATCTACAGCTTTGGAGCAAGAGGTCAGGCAACAAGTGGAAGCAGCCATCGCCCAGGCGGATGCCGTCATCTTTGTGGTAGATGCCAGAGAAGGAACTATTGCTGCTGATGAGGAAATCGCTGATATGCTCCGCACTGCCCATAAACCTGTCATCTTGGCAATGAACAAGGTGGATTCTGCCCGCCAGGCGAATGAGGTAGCCGAGTTCTACCGCCTGGGTATGGGTGAGGCGGCAGCCATCAGTGCCCACCATAATCGAGGTATAGACGAATTAATGGATGCTGTGCTGGCTTCTTTGCCAGTCCGACAAATCAGCACTGCGAGGCAGGGAGAGGCTAAACTAGCTATTGTGGGACGACCCAACGTGGGCAAGTCAACTCTGCTGAATACATTGCTGGGAGATGAAAGAGCCATTGTCCATGAGGCTCCGGGGACAACGCGCGACGCGCTTGATGCTGTGATTCGGTGGGAGAAAAAGGAGATCTTACTCGTTGACACCGCCGGGATCAAAAGGCGCGGGAGGATTGATGCTGGAGTGGACTATTATAGCTTACTTCGGTCTCTTCGGGCCATTAACCAGTGTGACGTTGCCCTGTTGCTGGTCGATGCCGGCGAATTCATTACTGCCCAGGATATGCATATCGCCGGCTATATTATTGAGGCTGGGAAGGGCATGGTGTTGGTGGTCAACAAGTGGGACATTGTCCCTCAACAACAACGAGAGGCATTCAAAAGGAGTGCCGAGCAAAGGTTTAGATTTGGTCCTTATGTGCCCATCATTTACATCTCTGCCAGACTAGGCCGAGGAACAAGCAAGATTCTGCCTCTAGCCTGGCAAATCTGCCAGGAAAGACAACGGAGAGTATCTCAATCGGAACTCGAGGGAGTAGTCAGGCAGGCAGTGACTAGCCATCCCCCGCCCCGCACAGGCTCCAGGCGGTTGCGCATTGTTCAAACCTATCAAGACGAGTCACAGCCAGCAGCTTTCGTTCTCAAGGTCAACGATCCTCACCTTATTCATTTTTCCTATCAACGCTACCTGGAACGTAAACTCCGCGAGGGCTTCGGTTTTCGCGGTGTTCCTTTGAAGTTGATCTTCACGAAGGCCGCGCGCAAGAACAGTAAAAAGATAGAGGTGAGAGCATGGTAGCCGAGTTCGTCGCTATAGTAGTCATTGCCTATCTACTCGGTTCCATTCCTTTCGGCCTCATAATAGCCAAGCTAAAGAGTGGCGTTGATGTCAGGGAACAAGGGAGCGGTAAGACCGGCGCCACTAATGTGATGAGAGCCGCAGGGACCAAGCTGGGCGTCTTGACTATAGTTCTCGACGTGTCCAAAGCTACTGGGGCGGTCATGCTGGCCGCAGTCATCATAGATGGCGGCAGGGGTATCATAAGCGTCGGCGGTGCGTCCGTTCATTGGCAGCAGATAGGCCAGGTTGTGGCCGGCATGGCGGCAGTGGCAGGACATAACTGGCCGATATTTGCCAGGTTCAAGGGGGGCAGAGGAGTGACCGCCTATTTTGGCACATTATTTGCTATTTACCCCCCTGCGGGAATATTCGGTGCTCAAGTTGTGGCTATAACGGCGCTGCGCAGCCGGCATATGTCCCTTGGTTCTATTCTTGGAGCCTTAGCTGCTCTGTGCTTAATGATACCCTTGACCATCCTCTACAATTTCCCTCCCATCTATTCAGCCTATAGCTTGGCAGTCATCGCGCTGCTCATCTACCAGCACCAGGATAACATAAAACGCTTGCGGCAAGGCACAGAACGTCGGCTATGGTGAAGAAGCACGAGAGAGCATGCCAAGGGTCGCTGTCATAGGCAAGGCATCCCGGGGCAGTGCTTTATATGCCTTAAGCCCCAATCATCATGTCGGCTGTGAACTGGCCAAGGGCGGCTCCTGATCTGAGATACCCGGCTCAATATCGCACGTAGCCGAGGGAGTCGCCACCACTGTGGCGACCAGCTGATAGGCAAACAGCTAAGGACAGGATTTGCTCGTCATCAATCCTATCTATGGGATATGCTTTGAGGACTTCTCCCCAAGCCGGGCATTGAGCGAGCTGGCAGCGAGCCATCGTTGCCCTCTGGACTAGACGTCTAAAGGCGGTTCAGTCCGAGGTAGCACCCTAGCCAATTCCCCGAAAAGGCTGCGCTGTTTCTTATCCAGGTGTTGCGGGGTTATTATGTCTACTTTGACCACCAAGTCCCCTCTCCCCCTGCCATCAACACGGGGGACTCCTTTGCCCTTGAAGCGAAAGGCCCTCCCATTTTGAGTGCCCGGCGGTATTCTTAAATCTACCTTTCCATCTAGAGACGGCACTCTCACCTCATCGCCCAGAGCAGCTTGGGCGAAATTGATGGGTAACTCATAAAGGATGTCACTGCCTTCTCTGAGGAATAAGCTGTGCGGCTTTACTGAAAGCGAGACATAGAGATCGCCCGGGGAGCCGCCATACAAGCCAGCGTTCCCCTCTCCCGCCACGCGCAATCGATATCCATCATCCACACCGGCGGGAACATCAATTCTTACCTTGCGTTTCACCCTTATTCTTCCCTTTCCCCGACATTGGCGACAAGGGTTTGCTATTACAGAGCCAGTGCCTGCACAGCGTGAACAAGTACTGATATGAGTAAAGCGCCCGAAAATGCTCTGCTCAACCCTCTTCATCTGTCCTGTGCCGTGACAATCGGGACAGGTGTCAGGGTTTGTCCCTGCTTCGCTGCCGATGCCATGGCATGAAGGGCAGAATTCGATGCGCTGTATCTCAGCTTCTTTACTGCAGCCGAATACCGCCTCTTTAAAGGAAAGGGTGAGGTGACTTTGCAGGCTTTCTCCCTTCTGCGGAACACGCTGGGCGGTTCGACCAAAGGGGGTGCCAAAACCACCGAAGAAGGATTCAAAGATGTCTCCCAATCCGCCAAAGCCAAAATCGGGAAAGCCTCTCTCGATATCTGCCCGGCCATAGCGATCATACCTGCTCCTTTTCTCAGGATCGGACAGGACCTGGTAGGCCTCGTTTATTTCCTTGAACTTCTCCTCGGCTCCTGTCTCTCTATTGCGGTCAGGATGGTGCTGGAAAGCCAGTTTGCGAAACGCCCTCTTGATCTCCTCAGTGCTAGCGCTTCGAGGCACTCCCAGCACTTCATAATAATCTTGCTTTATCGCCATAACCTTTAAGTATAACTCTTAAATGTGCAGGCCACAACTTCTGGCTACTGGACTGTCAATCCTTGACATCTTAAGGGATGATATAATTGCAGCCTAGTGAAACAGCA
>SOJG01000072.1 GCA_004375885.1 Dehalococcoidia bacterium | reverse complement strand
AGGCGAAACGCTTTGCCGTACCGGTCGCGCGCTTTGACCTTCACTGTTACGGCCCGTTTTACTTCTCCGAAGTAGCCGGGTATGGACAAGCAGCCCTCCTGGACTATGCGCTCACCTTCACTCTTTACTATCTCAGGATTGACCATGGTGATTAGCTCTTCCTCCGGCAGCTCGATGACTGCTACGCGGAGCAACACTCCTACCTGTGGTGCAGCCAGGCCGGCCCTGTTTGGATCGGCCCGCAAAGTGTCAATCATGTCGTCGATCAGCTTCTGAACGGAGTCATCGATCCTGGTTACCTTCCTGGCTTTTCGCCGCAGGATGGGGTCGGGTAGGGTGCGAATCCTCAAGACTGCCATGCTCTACCGTGTAATCCGCGTGCCGGTCTTGCCCTCGAGCGCCCTTAGCGCAGTCTCAGGCAGGGTTATGATCACCTCTCGTTCCCGCGATGAGTTTTGGGCCGTTTCCTCCAGGAACATTATGGCCGCCCCGATCTTCGGTTCCATGCTTCCCCGGCCGAAGTGCCCTTCCCTGAGAAGTTTCCTTGCTTCAGCCACGACCAGATCGGTCAGGGGCTCCGGGCGAGCCGTAACAAAGTCTCGATACACATACTCCACGGCGGTAAGAATAAACAAGACATCGGCGTCTATCTCGATAGCCAGGCGGGCTGAGGCATAGTCCTTATCGATTACCGCTTCCACGCCTCGCAGATTGCGGTTCTGTTCTCTCACCACCGGTATGCCGCCCCCACCCACAGCGACCACTATCTCACCGGCATCCAGCATACTCTTGATGATCCTGGCTTGCTGGATGTTGACGGGCATCGGCGAAGCGACTACGCGCCTGTAGCCGCGGGCGCTGTCCTCGATCATATGCCAGCCCTTCTCCTGCCTCAGTCGCTCCGCCTCACTCTCATCGTAGAAGCGGCCGATCGGTTTGGAGGGGTGGTCAAAGGCAGGATCATTCCCGTTCACGATCACCTGGCTTACCACCGTGGTGATATTGTGCGGCGCTCCTGCCTGTCTCAAGCAGTTAGCCAGGGTGTTTTGAATCATATAGCCCATGAAGCCTTCGGTAGCCGCGCCGCAGATGTCCAGCGGCAGAGGCGGCACCATAGATTCTGCAATCTCGCTGGTCAGGAGCAAGTTGCCCACCTGCGGTCCGTTACCGTGAGTAATTACGATACGGTTCCCGCTGCTGAGCAAACCTACTAACTGTTCAGCGGTGCGCTGCAGATTCCCATACTGCTCTTCGACAGTTCCGGTCTGCTTGGCCCTGAGAATGCAGTTGCCACCAAGAGCGACTACGAAGGTCTTTGTCTCATTATCAGCCATTGCTTCTTCCTGGCCTGCCTCGCACTGCCAAAGGCGCAAATGACGTCCCGTCTGTCATCATTCTGGCACCTTCAGGGGAGGTTATGCGCCTCTGCGAACTCCGAGACTATTTCGGCTAAGTTCGGCGTTCCGATATCCTGCAGTTCGTAGTAGACCCTCGTATTGGGCTTCTTGATGGCGATGATCCTGCTCAGGTCGATGGGCGTTGCCACAATCACAGCATCACAATCGGTCCGATTGATGGTCGCCTCTAGATGCTTTAGCTGCTGTGCGTCGTACCCGGTAGCCGGTAGGAGTGCTCCAATGTTCGGATAGTTTTCAAAGGCTTCAGCGATGCTCTCAACCGCGTAGGGCCTGGGGTCCACCAGTTCGGCTGCGCCGCCCCGTTGAGCGGCAATCGTGCCCGCGCCGTATGTCATCTCTCCGTGCGTCAGCGTTGGCCCGTCCTCCACGACAAGGACTCTCTTCCCCTTGATAAGCTTCGGGTTGTCAACCCGAATCACAGAGACGGCATCGACTACAATTGCATCCGGATTTACCTTGGCAATGCTCTCCCGCACCTTCTGGACATTCTCCGGACAGGCACTATCTATCTTATTGATAACCACTGCGTCAGCCATTCGCAAGTTGATTTCCCCGGGATAATACGATAGCTCATGTCCGGGACGGTGAGGGTCGGCAACGGTTATCATCAGGTCGGGCTTCAAGAACGAGAAGTCGTTGTTTCCCCCATCCCAGACGACGACATCGCAGCCTTGCGGGTCCTCTTCCGCAGCCTTTAGAATGGCCGCGTAGTCGGCCCCGGCATATACGACGGTCCCCCGTACCAGATGTGGCTCGTATTCCTCTATCTCTTCGACGGTACAGTTGTGCTTTTCCAGGTCCCCCAGCTCGCCAAAGCGTTGCACCCTCTGGATAGCCAGTTCACCGTAGGGCATGGGATGGCGTACCGCCACGACCTTCAGCTCCCTCTCTTTTAGAAGCCCTATGATCCTTCTCGAAGTCTGGCTTTTGCCAGCGCCTGTCCTCACCGCACACACCGCAATAACAGGTTTCTTGCTTCTCAGCATCGTGTCCTTCGGTCCCAGCATCACATAGTTTGCCCCGGCGGCATTCACGATGGCACCGATATGCATCACCTGCTGGTAGGAGACATCACTATAGGCAAAGACACAGTCATCAACATTCAGCTCGCGTATGAGTCGCGGCAGGTCCTCCTCCGGGTAGATGGGGATTCCACCCGGGTACAGGTCACCTGCCAATTCAGGCGGATACTTCTTCCCGGAGATGCCCGGTATTTGCTGTGAACCGGTAAAGCACACCACTTTGTACGCCTTGTTGTTCTTGAAATACATGTTGAAGTTGTGGAAATCCCTTCCTGCCGAGCCGATAATGATGACGTTTTTCTGTGTCATAACCGTGGTCCTCCTCTAGTCTGCCTTCTTTGCTTTCCTGAACCAGACAGGTATATTACCATATTCCACCCTCTTATCACGAGCCCAGGTTTGCCAGACATCTCAACGGCTTGTGGAGACAGGACTGTCTCCTGAGTTACTGAACGAGGACAGGCAGTTGATTCAGGCGCTGCCAATCGCTATACTAAGGCAGACACGAATGACTTACGCCTTCACTATCGAGACACTTGATGGTGTTGCTTACTCCTGGGACAAATGGCGTCACTCTCTGAAGTGGGGCTCCATTTTCGTCCTACCGGCCTGGCTAAAGGTCTGGTGGCAGGCCTTTGGAGGGGGGGCTGCACTGCATCTACGGATGCTCAGGGAAGGTGACAAGATCATCGGCTTTGCTCCGCTCCAGGTTAAAGAGAAGACGGCCTCGTTTATCGGCAGCACTGACGTATGTGACTACCTGGACTTCGCCATTGCCCCGGGAAGAGAAGAGGATTTCTTCGAAATACTGCTGGATGACCTCAAAGACAAGGGGGTACAGAAGCTGGACTTGAGAGCTTTGCGGCCCGACTCGACCGTGCTTACTCAGCTGGTAGATATTGCCCGGCACCGAGGGCACGAGGTTGTCTGCCAGCCTGAGGATGTTTCTCTAGAACTTGATTTGCCTGCCACCTGGAATGACTACCTGGCAGTATTGAAGACAGAACAGCGTCACGAAGTGAGGCGGAAGCTCAGGCGGTTATGGGAGGCCGGCAATGTAGAACACCGCTGTGTTGACGCTGATTGGGAGGTTGAC
>SOJG01000034.1 GCA_004375885.1 Dehalococcoidia bacterium | reverse complement strand
ATGAGAGGGACAAATGCAAGAGGAGAAGGAAAATCTAGAAGCTTTGCTTCGCCGAATTTCGGATACCATGGTGCATCTTTGACATCCCTGCCCGGGAAGACGAGATTGCTGCGATAGAGGTGGAGTCAGCCCAACCTGATTTTTGGCATGACCCGACCAGAGCTCAAGCTATCATGCGGAAGCTCAGCAGCAAGAAGAATCTGGTCGATGCCTGGCGTGAGCTGGAGAAGAAAGCTGCCGATCTGCGGGAGATGATTACTCTGGTTATCGGGGAGGAGGATTACTCCCTTAAGGAAGAGATACAACTGGAGCTAGAAGGGCTGGACGCTCAGTTTGAACAATTGGAGAGCCAACAGCTCTTTACCGGCGATTACGATAGTCGTAATGCCATGCTCACTCTTCATGCTGGGGCCGGTGGCACGGAGTCTCAGGATTGGGCAAACATGTTGCTCAGGATGTACTTGAGGTGGGCAGAGCGGCACGGTTATGAGGCTGAAGTCTTAGATGTCTCCCCTGGAGAAGAGGCTGGTATCAAAAGCGCTATCGTGGAAATCAAGGGGGATTATGTCTATGGCTATCTCAAAGGTGAGCATGGGGTGCATAGATTGGTGCGGCTTTCTCCCTTTGATGCTGACCATTCCCGCCACACATCTTTTGTCCTGGCGGAAGTCCTCCCACAGGCTGAAGAGACGATGGATGTCAAAATAAACCCGGACGAGCTGAGAATAGATACCTTCAGGTCCAGTGGTCCGGGTGGGCAGCATATGCAGAAGACAAGCAGCGCTGTCAGGATAACTCACCTGCCCACGGGGCTGGCAGCTGTTTGTCAGAGTCAGCGGTCTCAGCACCAAAACAAGGAAGCCGCTCTGAAGATCCTTTACTCTCGCCTCCTGGAGCTTGACCGCAAGAAGAAAGAACAGGAAAGAGCCAAGCTAAGGGGCGAGCGTATCGAGGTGGGTTGGGGAAATCAAATTAGAAGTTATGTTCTTCACCCCTACAAAATGGTGAAGGACCACCGTACCGACTATGAGGTTCATGATGCTGAGGCCGTGTTGGACGGAGAACTAGATGGATTCATCACTAGCTACCTTCGGTCCAGAGTAGGGAAATGATGAGACGCATCGCCTTGATAGCTTCAGTGCTGCTCCTGCTTCTCAGTCCTTCAGCTGTCGCAGCCGAGGCCGGCATTGCAGTCATAGCCAGTGGTGTAGAGATAGATTTCCCGAGCCAGGCTGTGTTCACCCTTGAGGCTGAAAGCGATGTTGATATCGTTGATATTCGCCTTTATTACCAGGTGGACAAGATGAACTACGCTGAAGTTGTTAGTGAAGGTTGGGCTGACTTCACTCGAGCGAACAAGACCGAGGCCAGTTGGGTATGGGATATGAGAATCGCAGGCCTGCCGCCAGGCGCTGAAGTCACATACTGGTGGATGATTGAGGATGCTGGCGGTAACAAACTGGAGACCTCGCCGGAGATAATGCGCTTCGACGACGAGCGCTATCTTTGGCGGAGCTTGACCAGTAGCACGCCTGGAGGTGGCGGACTGACCCTGTTCTGGTATCAAGGTGGTGACGCTTTCGCTCAAGAATTGCTTGATGCTTGTGGGGAGGGGCTTGACACGCTGACCCGCGATATTGGCACCTACCCGGAAAGGCCCATCAAGATATATGTTTATGCCTCGTCCAGCGATTTGCTGGGAGCCATGATTTTTCCCTACGAATGGACTGGTGGCGTTGCTTTTACTGAATTCAGTACCATCGTCATCGGTATTGGCCCCTCTAGCCTTGATTGGGGCAAGAGGGCTCTGGTTCACGAACTGACGCATCTTGTTGTTCATCAGGCAACCTTTAGCCCCTATGGGCAGCTTCCCACCTGGCTTGACGAAGGATTGGCTATGTATAGCGAAGGCGAGCTTGAGTCTCACTTTCGCTCTCGTCTGCAAACGGCAATCCGAGAGGACAACCTTATCTCAGTGCGCAGCCTGTGCAGCGCTTTTTCCGCCCAGACCGAAGAAGCCCATCTCTCCTATGCTCAGAGCTTTAGCCTTGTGGAGTACCTCCTGGATAACTATGGACAGGACAAGATGCTCGATTTGCTGACTCTTTTCAAGGAAGGTGCCACCTATGATGAAGCCTTGAGCGAGGTTTATGATTTTGATATAGACGGCCTGGATGCCCGCTGGCGGGCGACACTGGCCGGCTCGACAGACACGGCAACACGGGCAGGGCTGCATCCCGCCTTGATTGTCGTGTTGGCGGCATTGGCTGCGGTGCTGGTTCTATGGGGTGCCCTGGCCCTGAAGAAACGGACCTGGCAAAGGTCGTCCCGGAGATCAACCGAAGAAGGAAAGCTGTGAAGGACTCGTTTACGGTTCACGATCTGCCTCTCAGTGAGCGTCCCAGGGAGAGGCTGCTTAAGCTGGGTGGGGAATCTCTTTCCGCCCAGGAAATCCTCGCTCTAATTTTAGGACGAGGCACGAAAGGCGAATCCGTCATGGTGACTAGCCAGAAGCTGCTAAGCCGGTTTGGCAATCTGAAAGGCATCGTCAATGCCTCGGTAGAGGAGTTGAGCGACGTAAGAGGGATTGGTTTAGCTAAGGCAGCCCAGATCAAAGCTGCCCTTGAATTGAGCAAGAGGCTGGAAGCCGATGCCGGTGACAAACCCAAGCCCTTGCTCAAGTCCCCGGAGGATGTGGCTGCGGCAGTGAGGGGTCAGCTAAAAGGCAAGAAGCAGGAGCACTTCCTGGTGCTTTGCCTGGATACCAGAAACAGGTTGATAAATTGCCGGTCGGTTTCCATGGGCAGCCTGGACACCAGCATTGTTCACCCCCGTGAGGTGTTTAAGGAAGCGGTTTCTTCCTCCGCGGCTGCCGTAATCTTCGTGCACAATCATCCCTCCGGTGACCCGGAGCCATCAGGGGAGGATATTGAGCTAACCAGACGGCTGGCTAAAGCTGGCGAAATCATAGGCATCGATGTCCTTGACCATATCATAGTCTGCGATAAGAGCTACCTAAGCCTGAAGGCCAAGAACCTGTTCTAGACTCAGTTGAACATGACCGCCCTCGGGTACACGATTTACTGTGGACCAGCCTGTGAGATATACTATGGGGCTGGTAAGTGCTATGAAGGCTAGCGAACCGAGCGAGGTTTTCTTCTTCCCCTATGATGCGGGCCGGGCTTTTCTGAGAGGGTTGAAGATTCTTTTCTCCACAGTAGAGGGTGTTGTGTCTACAGGCGACTCCGTGGCGGTGAAGGTGCACATGGGAGAATACGGCAATAGCGCTTACCTTCGCCCGCCGTTAGTGCGCCGGGTATGTGACCTGCTCAAAGAAGCCGGAGCCAGGCCATTCGTTACGGATACCACTACTCTTTATCCTGCCAAGAGATTCACTGCCAGGCAATATCTGGCTACAGCAGCCTTCAACGGCTTCACCAAAGAATCGCTGGGAGTGCCTGTCATCATCGCCGATGGAGAAGAAGGCTATGATGGCGAGTGGGTGGATGTCCCCAAGCAGGTCTGTGATTGCTCTTTACATAAG
>SOJG01000028.1 GCA_004375885.1 Dehalococcoidia bacterium | reverse complement strand
AATACTATAATCATCGTGGAGCACGATGAAGCTATGATGAGAGCTGCCGACCATATTATTGACATGGGCCCCGGGGCCGGCAAGCTGGGAGGATGGGTGGTGGCCACGGGCACACTGCAGGACATAATGGATTCCCGTCAATCAATAACGGGACAGTACCTCAGTGGGGCCAAGCAGATTCCCTTGCCGCCAGGGCGTCGCCCGGGCTCGGGAAAAGAGCTGGTCATCCAGGGCGCCAGGGAGAACAATCTGAAAGACATCGATGTCCATGTCCCTCTGGGCAAGTTCGTTTGCGTCACCGGCGTTTCCGGAAGCGGCAAGAGTTCCCTCATCAACGAAGTCCTCTATAAGAGGCTGGCCCGGCTCTTCTACCGGGCCAAGGAGAGGCCCGGCGAGTGTGATGCCATCATCGGCACCGAGTATATTGACAAGGTGGTCAATATCGACCAATCACCGATTGGCCGCACCCCGAGAAGCAACCCCGCTACCTATACCGCGACCTTCACCCTCATTCGAGAGCTTTTCGCCGCCGTTCCTGAAGCTAGAATGCGAGGTTATCTCCAGGGACGCTTTTCCTTCAACGTAAAGGGAGGGAGGTGCGAAGCCTGTCAGGGGGCGGGCTATGTTCAGATCGAGATGCAATTTCTGCCCAACGTCACTGTGCCCTGCGAGATATGTAGAGGAAAAAGATACAACCGTGAAGCCCTGGAAATCCACTTCAAAGGAAAGAACATCGCCGACATCCTGGATATGACGGTAGACGAAGCCCTGCTTTTCTTTGACCACATCCCTAGAATCAAAAACAAACTGCAGACGCTCCGGGACGTAGGTCTGGGCTATGTTTGCCTCGGACAGCCAGCGCCCACCCTGTCCGGCGGTGAGGCCCAGCGCGTGAAACTCGCTACTGAGCTATCCCGCCGCTCTACAGGCCAGACGCTTTACATACTGGATGAACCGACCACCGGCCTTTCCTTCCCAGATATCGCCTGCCTCCTGAAGGTGCTACAGCGCCTCGTAGATTACGGCAACACGGTCATCATTATTGAGCACCACCTGGATGTGATGAAAAACGCCGACTGGGTTATCGACCTTGGCCCGGGAGCCGGTGATGATGGCGGCTATCTTGTGGCTGCCGGCACGCCTGAGGAACTGGCCCGAAACGATGCTTCTTTTACGGGACGGTATTTACGTGATATAGTATTCACGCGACGCAAAACGGTGCCTCTTGAATTGTCACGCTGAGCCCCTACCTCATCCGGGCGAGCGGTCCGGATTCCTGGCCCCCACAGGTCGAGGCTCACAATGATGGGAAGCATTTAATGAACAACGCCGGAGAAGGTATGCACATGATACCAAAGCTCGATAGGGAGAAGATTCTGGGCTCCATCTATACTAACGTCCAGGATAAGAACATGATTAAGCATATGCTGGCCTCCGAAGCCATTATGCGGGCTCTGGCCCGAAGATTGGGAGAGGATGAGGAAGAGTGGGGCATTACCGGGCTCATCCACGATATTGATGCGGAGCTGGTCGAGGGTGATATGAGCTGCCATAGCAAGTTGGGGGCTGATCTCGCCCGGGAGCTTGGGGCCAGTCAGACTATGGCCCGCGCCGTTCTGTGCCATAACGAAGCTCATGGAGTTCCCCGAGAAACGAAACTGGATAAGGCCCTCTTTTGTGCTGACCCTCTGAGCGGGCTCATCGTTGCCGCTGCCCTGGTCCGCCCCGATAAGCTAGGCGGGCTGGCTACCAGGTCGGTTATGAAGCGCTTCCGCGAGAAGAGCTTTGCCGCCGGGGTCAATCGGGAGCAGGTGGCTCAGTGTCAGGAAATCGGGCTGGACTTGGAGGAGTTTATCGGCCTGGGCATCGAAGCCATGCAGGGAATCGCCTCAGAGTTGGGATTGTGACACCGCAACTACAGCAGTTCCAGCACACTGACGACATCAAGGAAGCTCCCCAGGGGCCTGCAGTTAAGCTGCTTCTCCCTGCAATACGCTAGCAACTCGCCCGTGGCGAAAACGTGGTCGGCGTATTCCGCCGGACCAACATCCGAATCCCCATTCCCCACGTATACTATCCGGTACCCTTGCTCCAGAAACGACTTGATGTACGCCTCTTTGAAGCCATCTTTCAAGATCGAGCCGTCCGGCCCCACATATCGGACATCTATCCCTTCGGCCCGGAAGTTTGCCTGCGCAGCGTACACTTCGATGTGCTCCAGGCCCAGGCCCTTCAACGTAGCTCTTATATAGAAATCCAGGCCATTACTCACAATCACCAGTCTGACGTCCCTCTTCAGGCAGTACTCCACGAGTTCGCCAAACCCGTCCCGCACCTTGGTCCTGCTGTTCAGGCTTTCAAGCACCGTATCTTTGTCGGCCTTGACCATGCCGAAAGCCCTGGTGTTCAGGTCCACCACAGACAGCCTGTGCTCCCTGTACTCCCGCAGCAATCGTCGCCAGTCTTTTCCGGCGAAGGTATCTAAGAGAAAGAAGCTGGTATCTTCTTCAGTGATCGTACCGTCGAAATCGGATTGAACTAAGATTTTCACTGTGGCATCCCGGCACAATATGCCACCTTTCCCATACCACCTCCGCCTCACTGCCCAGGGGCAAACAGAGCCTAGCTTACCATACTATGGCGGGAACATAAAGGCCAGGCCCTTCACCCACAATGTGAATTGACAGCGTCCACATTTGAAGCTATCATCTGTTTTCGTGGCCAACACCGAGCACGAGCCGACACTTGCTGAAGCGGCCAACGCCTTCCTATCACACCTGCCACCGGAAGAAAGGGGCAAGGTACAGGCGGAGATATCCAGGTTCGCCAGGTGGCTGGGCTCAACCCGGCGCGTGAAGGACGTCAGCCCTGTGGACGTGGAGAGCTACGGCGAGCATATCGTGCCATCAGCGGTTAAGCCTCTCAGGTCCTTTCTTACATACACCTGGAAGAAGGGAGCCGGTAACATGAATCTAGCTCCCCACCTCCGGGTCAAAAAAACTGCTCCCAGGACGGTCGGCAGTCGGCACAGCGATCAGGTCCGGGCTGTCCTCACTGCACAGGGCTACGCCAAATTGGAGCAGGAGCTCCACAACCTCAAAAAGCAGCGCTCCCGGGTTCTTGAGGAGATGCAAATAGCAGCGGCTGACAAGGACTTCCGCGAAAACGCTCCTCTGACCGCAGCTAGAGAGCGCAAGGCACATCTGGACGGGAGGATCAAGGAGATAGAGGCAGTCTTGAAAGAGGCCAAGATAGCAGGCGGGGAACGGGACACGTCCGGGGCCAAATCCGGGGATACAGTAGTGCTTCGTGACTTATCCTCAGGCAAAGAGTTCACATATACTCTGGTCGACCCTCGAGAGGCGAATCCCGCTCTGGGCAAGCTTTCCATTGCCTCCCCCTGGGGCAAGGCAATCCTGGACAAAGAAAAGGGGCAGACGATGGAGGTTGTCGCTCCCGCCGGCACCTTGCGTTGCTCCATTGAGAGCATCACGAGGCCGGGTCAGGAGGGGAGTCCTCAACCGTAGCCGCCAGACCCACCACCCTCCCTCACG
>SOJG01000113.1 GCA_004375885.1 Dehalococcoidia bacterium | reverse complement strand
AGATATATCGAAGAGGACGAGATAAACAGATTTGACCCGCAGCACCTAAGCTTTTGGAACATAAATAGCGAGGCTGATCTGGACAGGGCAAGAAGACTGACAGCCAGAGAGAGATGGTCAACTCGTGATTGTGAGTGAAATCCCGACTCTCCACCACCAGCATCTACTTATGACCCGAGATGCCGGTTGGCTCAGTCTCTCGAACCGCTTTCAGCTAGCTCCCAAGTCCTCCCCCAAAGGACTGGGGCCTAGCTTTTTGATTTCCTCGACGAAATCAGTGACTACCTGAGCAAATCTCTGCCCCTCGGCAGCGGAAACCCATTCCAACCTTAGCCGCTCCGGCTCGATCCCTAACTGCGGTAAGAGCTTTTTTAGAAGCAAAACCCTCCTCAATGTCTTATAGTTTCCCTCCAGGTAGTGACAATCTCGAGGGTGGCATCCCCCTATGAAAACCCCATCAGCGCCTCGTTGAAAGGCTTCCAATATATGCAAAGGAGCTACCGCTCCGGAACACATCAGCCTTATCATTCTCAAATTCGGTGGGTACTGAATTCGGCTTATCCCGGCAAGGTCAGCGCCGGCATAGGCACACCAATTGCAACAGAAGCCAATAATCCTGGGGTCAAAGTTCTCCATGTCTATTCTCTTGCCAAAGCAGCGCTAAGCATTGCTGAGATTTCCTCTCTTGTGAATCCTCGCTGCTGAACAGCGCCGGACGGACAGGCGGCGCAACAAGTGCCACAACCCTTGCAAAGGGCTTCGTTTACCACAGAAACTCTTCTTTCCCGATCTACAGCTATCGCCACATACGGACAGAGGACCTCGCATACACCACAACCACTGCATATGTCTTCGTTCACTGAAGCGACAATTCCTTCTCCGACTATGGCATCTTTGACCAACACAATAGTGGCACGCGATGCAGCAGCTTTCGCCTGGGCAATACTTTCCTCAATGGATTTCGGTGCGTGCGCCAGACCGCAGACAAAGACCCCGTCAGTGGCAAAATCAACGGGGCGAAGTTTTACATGCGCTTCCAAGAAGAAGCCGTCATCGTTCAAAGGGACTTTGTAGAGCATGGCAAGCTCACTGGCTTCCGGTGAAGGAACCATGGCTACACTTAGAGCCAGAATGTCAGCGTCAATGACCACATCCTCGCCGAGCACAGGGTCGTTGATCTCAACACTGAGCAAGAACCGACTGTCCTTTCTCTTCTGACTCACTCGAGGTTTGCTGTCCAAGTCATAACGTATGAAGATAACTCCCTTCTGCCTTGCTTCTTCATAGTACTTCTCATTAAATCCGTATGTCCTTACATCTCGATAAAGGATATAGATATCCATCTCAGGTTTTATCTCTTTAAGTTTCAAGGCATTGTTGATTGCCCTGTTGCAGCACACCCTTGAGCAATAAGGTCGTTCGTCGTTTCGAGAATCTACGCATTGAATCATTACCAAGTTGTCGCAACCAATGATATCTGAGTTTTCCTTCACGATTTCTTCTTCAAGTTCCGATTGACTGAGCACCCTTGGGTCTCTTCCGTAGAGATACTCGTCAGTCTTATATTCTTCAGCTCCGGTTGCAATTATGGCGACACCATGGTCTATCTTTTCTACGACCCTGCCACGGTATCTCATGATTTCTGTGGTGAAGTTTCCCACATAGCCATGCACATCCACAATCCAACTATCGGTATATACCCTGATCTTGGGATGTTCCTGGACTCTATTGATAAGCTCACCAAGAAATTGCTGGATGTCGTCACCGTCAAGGTTGTAGTATATCCTTCTTGCTACTCCCCCAAGCACGTTGCTTCTCTCGATAAGACAAACCTCGAATCCCTGTTCCGCCAAGGTTAAGGCATTGGTCATTCCTGCTACCCCTCCCCCAATAACTAATGCACGATGGTTAACCGGAAGAGACAAAGACTGCAAAGGCTCGAGCAGCCTCGCCTTGGCTACTGCCATCCTCACTAAGTCTTTTGCCTTTTCCGTTGCCTTGTCTGGCTCACGCATATGTACCCAAGAACACTGATCTCGAATATTCGCCATCTCAAAGAGATACGGATTGAGTCCAGCCTCTCTGATCGTTTCTCGGAACAGAGGCTCGTGAGTCCTCGGGGTACAAGAAGCCACAATAACCCGATTCAGCTTGTATTCTTCAATCGCCTTCTTTATTTTCTCTTGAGTATCTTGGGAACAAGTAAAAAGGTTGCTTTCAGCATAGGCCACATTGGGCAAGGTCTCAGCAAATTCGGTGACTTCAGGGACATTTACATACCCGCCGATATTAATTCCACAGTGACAAATAAACACCCCAATTCTTGGTTCCTGTCCAGTCACATCTCTTTCTGGCGGATATTCCTTTACCTTAGTCAAAGTTTTTCTTGCCGGAGCAAGCAAGGTAGAAATCTCGCCGGCAGCTCCGCTGGATTGCATCACCGTCTCGGGAATATCTTTCGGAGCCGAGAAGGCCCCGCAGACGAATATTCCGGGCTTCGAAGTATGCATTGGCAAAAATGGTTTGGTCTGGCAAAATCCGTAAGGATTGAGCTGGATCCCGACCTTCCTAGCGAGTTCAACCAGTTCTGGGGAAGACTGGAACCCAACAGAAAGAACCACCATGCTGAACTGCGCAGTCTTTACTACGCCGTTCTCGGCGGCAAATCTGACCACCAGGTCCCCGGTGCTATCGGCCGCTTCAATGCTGTAAACCTTCGACCTGACGAAGTCTATGCCGCTTTCTTCTTTGGCACGCTCATAGTATTTATCGAAATCCTTACCGTGAGTCCTGATATCCATGAAGAAAACGGTGATATCCAGGGGAATCGTGCTATGCTCCTTGGCAATCATAGCTTCCTTGATGGCAGAGGTACAGCAGACGGAGGAACAGTAAGGTCTATCGTGCTTTGGATCCCTGGACCCAACACACTGAATAAAGGCTATCTTCTGCGGCGGTGTCAAATCTGAGGGTCTAAGCAAGGTTCCCTGGTAAGGACCGGTCGCGCTCAAGATACGCTCAAACTCGATGCTGTCCACTACATTGGGATATTTTCGATATCCAAGCTCATATTGCACAGAGGGGTCAAAGAGGTCATACCCCGCGGCGAAAACAACAGCGCCGACATTCAAGTCGACGTATGCATCCTGCATTTCATAATCAATAGCTTTAGCAGTACAGCGCTCTTCACACTCATGACATTGGAAGCAACCCTCTATCTGCGGGGCCAAGCATCTCTCAGCCTCTTCTTTGGCTTCAGAAATAGAATAACCTTGCTCAACTTCCGCAAAATTCGTGATTCGTTCCCCTGGATCCGATTCCTTCATGAGTACTCTGTCTTTCAAAGGGAAACGCTGTTTAAGTGCGGCAACTTCTTCTGCGCTAAGCTCTTCGGGTCGCCTCCTATCTTCTCTAGAAGACAACGGCTCTCCCCTGAGATATTCGTCTATAGAACGAGCTGCTTTCTTCCCTGCCGCTATAGCCTCGATAACGGTGGAAGGTCCGGTAACTGCATCGCCACCCGCGAAAATCCCTTCCACACTGGTCGTTGAAGCTTCATCGGTTGAAATTGTTCCTCTGCCAGAAATTACCACGCCCAGCTTCTTAGCGAAATCAAGAATTGACGCCTGGCCTAAGGCAGTAATAACACTATCAACATCGATCGTAAACTCCGAACCTGCAATGGGGACAGGACGGCGACGGCCACTCGCATCAGGTTCGCCAAGCTCCATCCTGGTGCATTCCATCTTTGAGATTTCGCCATCTTCAGTTATCATTCTTGTCGGGTTGGTCAAGAATACGATCTCGACGCCCTCTTCTTCTGCCCCCTTGACTTCAGCAGCGGTGGCTGGCATTTCAGCCCGGGACCGCCGATAAATGACCTTTACGTCAGATCCCAAACGCCTCGCCACCCGAGCAGCATCAATGGCAGTATTCCCTCCGCCTACTACTGCCACCTTCTGTCCTATTTTAGCCTCCCCACCCATATTCACGTCCCGCAGGAAGTCAATAGCGTTGATTACTCCAGGAGAATCTTCTCCCGGAATATTAAGACTTGTGCTTGCGTGAGCGCCTGCGGCAATGAAGATAGCTTCATAGGATTTTCTAAGCTCTTCAAGCTGGATTCCCTCTCCTATCCTGGCCCTTGTCCTTATCTCCACTCCTAATCTCTTGATGTACTCTATCTCTTTCTTAAGAACATCCTTTGGCAGACGATACTCGGGAATTCCAACTCGGAGCATTCCTCCGGGTTCTGGCAACGCCTCGAATATGGTTGGCTCATACCCTTCCAGGGCAAGATCGTGGGCTGCGGCAAGACCTGCGGGACCACTCCCGACAATAGCAACCTTCTTCCCGTTTCTGATAATTTCAGGCACGTCGATAGCGTTGATATCAATTTGGTCGGTAACAAATCTCTTCAACTCCCGGATTGCTATAGATTCATCCAGCTGGCCCCGATTACATGCTTCTTCACAGGGGGCGTAACATACCCGACCGCAAACTATGGGGAGAGGGTTTGTCTTTCTTATGAGGTCGTATGCTTCCTTGAACCTTCCATTAGCAATCAGGGCAGCATAGCCCTGGATGTTCATGTGAATGGGGCAGGCATCCTTGCAAGCTGCCTTGCAGGGTCTTTCTTCTCTTCTATCAATAACGTAAGTGTTAGGCACTGATTGCAGAAAGGGGGTGTAAATTGCCTTTCGCTCGACCAAACCCTGGTCGTACTCGTTCTTCATGGTAATGGGACATCCCTCAGCACACAGGCCACAACCGGTGCATTTTGTCCCATCTACGAACTTTGCCTTCTTCTTTACGGAAACGGTAAAGTTGCCTGGTCCCCCCTTAATATCTAAGACTTCGGAATAGGTCAGAAGTTCGATATTAAGATGTCTGCCACATTCAACCAGTTTAGGTGACAAAACACACATAGAGCAATCATTGGTGGGGAAGGTCTTGTCCAGTTGAGCCATCACCCCGCCGATGGAGGGGGTCTTTTCCACAAGGTATACGTAATACCCTGACTCAGCAAGGTCCAAAGATGCCTGAATCCCTCCTATACCCCCGCCTACGACAAGCACTGCTCCTATTGTGCCATTTCCGTTTTGCTTCTCCATACTAACACCTTTATATTACAATCTCTGCAATGCTTCCTTAGCAAGTCTGGCTGGCTCTACTTCCCCTCCTTGAGACCGTGAGCCAATAACCGCGCTCACCATCTCATGGCGCAGCTTTTGGCAGAAGACATCGATTTCCTTTATGTTTCCGACAAAAGCCGGGGCAACGTAGCCCTCCCTCACTGCCATGTCTCTTAAAGCCTTCACTATATCGGAGAAATCCACTGCCTGAGGGCAGTGAGCCTGACAGCTATAGCATTGGATACAGAACCAGATGATGTCTGAAGACAGAACCTCTTTCCTCATTCCCAAGAGCACCATACGGATTATGCGGCGGGGATTGAATTTTTGCTCTATATCAGAAACAGGGCAGCTTGCGGTACATAGTCCGCAGGCAAAGCAGAGCTTAATACGCTCTCCCCCTGGTTCACTGGCAACATCGTATTTGAATTTGGTGTCCAGTTCGTTCAAAGCTATTGTCATTTTCGCCTCCTGAATTCCCATTTGAGGGAGCAATCTCATAGTAGCCCAGCCGCTTCGAGTATCTCCGGAACTCTCTCCTCCCGTCCGATAAACATGATGTGTACCCCGTCACAGATTCTCTCTTCCTTCAATTGCCTTATCATCCGGGCAGATATCTCTATTCCTTTGGAAACTCCCGTTCCTTTCGGGGCTTCAGCCAGTTCGTCAATAAGACGTTGCGGGATGAAAATACCGGGAACGTTCTCATTCATGTACGCAGCCATCTTCACGCCAATGACAGGCACTATGCCAGCAAGTATCTTAACTTCCTCGTCCATCTTGCGGACGAATTCCGCGAATCTCTTTAGTTCATCAAGTTCATAAACCGCCTGCGTTTGAATGAAGCTTACTCCTGCCTTGAGCTTCTTCTCAACCTTGATAAGCTGTGGCTCAAGTGGATCCGATGAAGGAGAGGCCGATGTCCCAATACAGAAGTCAATGCCTCCACTAAGTTCATTTCCTGCCATATCCTTGCCGGAGTTCAAGGTGTGCACAAGGTGGATGAGTTGTACCGAATCGAGGTCGAATACTTGCTTTGCCTCCTTATGATCACCGACGTCAATGGAGTCACCGGTAAGACACAGCACATTACTGATGCCTCTGGAGTAAGCGAACAGGAGGTCTGCTTGAATGGCCAGACGATTCCTGTCGCGGCAGGTTACCTGAAGCACCGGCTCGCCACCATGTTCCTTAATCAAGAGGCAAGTCCCCAATGAGGGATACCGCATCACTGAGCTTTGGTTATCAGTTACGTTTAGACCGTCAACCTTATCCTTGAGAAGACCAATATGCTCTATCGCTTTTGACACGTTGGAGCCCTTGTCGGGACCCACCTCAGTCGTTACAACAAAGCTTTTTGTTCTAAGGATTTCCCTGAAAGGTGTGGCCATGTTGCACCCCCTTAAGCTTTTGCCGCCTGAACTCTGCCGGGCCTTTTCACCGCCCGGAAATTCTTCGGCGTGTAGTATTGTCGCATCAGATCGAGCCTACCTTGTTTTTCCAGCCTGCGATAAACGAGAACCCAAGCACAATCCTTATCCGGATCTATCTCGCACTTTCCTCCCTTTCTCGTACCGCCGCAGGGGCCGTTGAGAAGCCCTTTGGCACAGCGAACCATAGGGCAAATGCCTCCGGTTCTATCCAGAAAGCAATCACCGCAAGCACCACACATCTCTACCCAGAGCCCTTCCTTTTGTGGCATCCCGATAAAGGTAGTGTTAACTGCCGGAAATACCGGCTTGTCCTCAAATAACTCAGCCATCACTTGCACTCCCGACCCACAGGCCAGTGAAAGAACCGCCTCAACCTCGGCAACCTTATCCTCAAGCTCTGCTACCATCTCCTTCTCGCATTGTCGCTCCACTGTAGCTTCCAGGGTCACAATCTCATTCCCCTCCGCACTTCGAGCGAGTCTCAGTTGTGAAGCAAGTATGCCCACCTCCTTCTCTCCACCGGCCCAGCAAACCGTGACGCAGGTCCCGCAACCCGCCACAAGCACTTTCTTGTAGAGAGCCATTGCCTGCTTGATCTCTTCCATGGGTTTTCGTTCAGCGATTATCATCTTGCCTCCCTCGACTCTTTTATTATCTTTGTTATCTCGTTTGCTGCTTTAACGAACTTGTGGGGCGCATTGGGGCTCAGGTTGAACATCACGACAGGCCTTCCGTCTATCCCAATCTCTCTCAACAGCATATCGCAGTGTTTCACTCTTTCCCTTGCTCTTATGTTTCCGGTGATGTGATGGCAAGCCCCATCTTCGCATCCCAATACCAGCACTGCCGAGGCGCCCTTCTCAAGAGCCCTCAGCATATGAATCACATCCACTCGACCGGCACAAGGAACCCGGATTATACGCAGGGTCTCGGGGTAGTGAAGTCCCAATTTTCCTGCTAGATCGGCAGCGGGATAGGCAGAATGCTCACAGCAAAAGGCAATGATGCGCCCGTTCATGATTCTCCAATGGCCTCGATTTGGGCCAGCAGTTGATCATCTCTGTAACCTTGGAAGTCTATTGCCTTAGCCGGACATACAGCCGCGCAAATGCCACAAGCATCGCAGGCCAGGTCCGCAATCACAGCTATCTCTTTACCGCCATCCACTCGGCCCAGTTGGACAGCACCGTGCGGACAGACGCGGATGCACGTAAGGCAAGCGACGCACTTTTGCGGGTCTGCCTTGACTCTCTCGATCTCCGCCGTGATCGTCCCTGAAGATAACAGTTTGTCGATGCTCATGACAGCGCTCGAAATATCCGTCAACACCCGGCCCATGTCCAAGTCACCCCGGCACCCTCCCACAAAAAATACCCCCTTCCTCTCAGAAGCAACAGGATAGAGGTGCACGTTTTCATCCTGGTAAAAGCCCCTGGAGTCTAAGCGGATGTTCAGCAGCGAACTCAGGGCTGCGGTTCCTTCGGTAGGGAAGAGAAGCTCCTCAGCCACCAGAAGGTCACAGGCCACAACCGTGTCCTCCCCGAGAAAAACATCTTCGGCCTCGATTGCTATCCGACCATTATCCACGGCAATCCTCGGAAGAGCCTCACACTTCAAGAACACAACTCCGCATTCTCTAGCTTCCCGATAAAGCTTTTCCACTCCCTCGCTGTCTACTTCTACATCTCTGCAAAAGACGTAAATCTCGCTGTCCCATTCTTTCTTGGCTGCTAAAGCGTTATTCAGAGTGGCCAGTGTGGGAAAGCGAGAATTCTCATCGGAAAAACCGAACACAAAACCTATGGTTCTGGGTTTTGTGTCTGTAAAGGGATCATTAAGCATGTCAAAAAGCTGCTCCTGTGACACAATCTTGGGGCCCGAGACTGCTTCGTTCTCGGCTGGCAACCCCAGCCCAGAATCTAGAGCAAGCTCAGTTCGATATCCGGTAGCGAAGACTATCGCCCCATACTTGCGGGAAATTTCCTCTCCCTCTCTCATTATCGTCACAAGGAAATCGCCTGCGGCTCCCTTTGCTGCCGTCATCCGGGCAGAGGTGAGAACCTCGATATTTGCATCTCCCTCTGCCGCACCTATCATTGAGCTAACGTCAAACCCATAAAACCGTTGCAATTCCTCACTCGAGGTTCCCAAAACCGCTTCCTTTTCCAGTACAGTTGGCCGCAAGCCAACTCGAGAAAGCCGGAGGGCTGAGGCAACTGCAGAGAATCCACCGCCGACCACGAGAACCTTCCTGTCCACAGCTATATCTTGCTTCTCCACGGGCCGGAGTAAGCGTGCTTTGTAGACCGCCATCTTTACGAGGTCCACAGCCTTCTCCGTAACATCCCCGTCATGAGCCCAGGAGCATTGCTCTCTTATGTTCGCCATACAAAGGAGATGGCCGTCCAGTCCGGCATTTTCCAATACGTTCCGAAAAACATGTTCCTTGAATTGAGGAGAACAGCCAGCGACAACTACCTTGTCCAGGTTCTCTGCCCTTATACGGGCGGCCATCTTTTCCGTTCCTTCCTCAAGGCACAGGTCGGAAATCAAGTTGACACAGGTGACGCCGCGGATTTTCGCTACCTTTGCCCCAGCAGCGTCAAAATCAATGTTCTTCATACCGCCGCCGCAGTTGCAGATGAAAACGCCTATTCTTGCTTCCATCCGGTCTTCTCTTCAGCTGCCGGTGCGCCGGCCCGCGAATTCGCCCAGCACTTGGATTGCCTCTGATGCTGCCGCTATCCCATGCGCGATGGAATCAGGTATATCCCTGGGGCCCTGGCAAGTCCCGGCAAGGAAAATGCCATCGACACTGGTTTCATTAGAATTCAGGGGGTCTGCTATGTCAAAGAATCCGTCATCAGCCAAATTTATGCCCAAAATCCTGGCTAAATCCCAGGAGCCCTTTCCAGGGGAAATGCCCACGGAAAGGACCACAAGGTCAAAAGTATCACGACAGACTTTTCCTTGAGAGATATCCTCAAACTTCACTTCAAGCTCGCCAGATGCGTTTTGTAAGATCTCTACTGGCACTCCTCGGACAAACCGTATGCTTTCCTTGTATTCCTCATAGAATTGCGCAAAGCCTTTCCCGGCAGTCTGCAGGTCGATGTAGAAGATAGTCACCTGGGTATCAGGCCTCTGATACTTAATAAGCCCCGCAAGTTTCATGGCATATTTGCAGCACACATGTGAACAATAACCGTGGCCTTCGTCTCTGGAGCCAACACATTGAATAAAGGCAATCTCTTGCGGCTCCTTACCCTCTGGGGTCCGCTTGAGACAGCCTTCTCGGCTGAAAGTCCGCTCCAGATCGAGGCCGGTTACCACATTAGGATATCTGCCGTAACCCAAGGAGCCTTTCTCTCTGGCATCAAAAACATCAAAACCGGTGGCGACGATAATGGCACCGACGCTCAACTCCTGCTCTTTTGCCTTGACTTCGAACTCTATAGCTTTAGTGGGGCAACTCTGCCGACAGAGATCACATTTCTCCCCTTTGAAGCGCACACAAAGTCCTTCATCGAGAATATAGGAGAAAGGCGTCGCCTCAGCAGCAGGTGGATAGACCGCCTTGGGCTCAGTAGGGCAGACCTCAGTGCAAAGGCCGCAAGCTATGCACCGTTCTTCATCTATGTACCGAGGTTGCTGAGTTATCTCAACGCGAAAATCGCCAAGCTCGCCGCTGAGTTTTCTTATCGTGGAATTCGTTAGGAGCCTAACTTGAGGATGCAGTACCGCTTCTTTAATCTTGTCGCGAACTACACAGGCAGAACACCCTGAGCATACATCCGTTGCCTTACAACAGAAAGAGGCGGCGTGCCCACCGACCGCCGCCTCTTTCTCCAGCAAATATACATGCAACCCAGCGTTACCTAACTCTAACGCTGACGCTATCCCTGATATACCAGACCCTACAACCAAAACACATTTGTTCTCCAAATCCATTTCTGGAATTCTATAGACCTTGCTATTTTAGCCGTTCTTCACTTCTTAAGCAGTTCCTCCACCCTCTTCGTCAATTCCTGAGGGTCAATCGGCTTCTGAAGGTAATCCTCTGCCTCCATCATCATTCCCTCTCGCACGGAAAGATGCATTTTCTCTCTATCGTCAGGGTAGACTGTGAGCATCAACACAGGGATATTGGAGAAGAAATGGTACCTCTCGTCGGTCTTAAGCTCGTGGCAAACGTCAAATCCGTGCTTACCCGGCATTATCACGTCCAGGATAATCAGGTCAGGCCTTTCCTCCACCACTTTGCGCAAACCTTCCTCCCCATCATAGGCAGATATCATCTGATAGGACTTGGGCTCAAGGATTTTCTTCACCACTCCGTGCACATCGAGATCATCATCAATGACCAGAATTTTCGTCTGTTTTGGCATCCTTATCCTCCTTTGGACAAAAGCTCCTCTACACGCTTGAGCAGAGCAAAGGGCTCGATAGGCTTCTCTATGTAATCGTCAGCATTAAGCTTATGGCCTAGTTCCAGCTCATAGCGCCGGTGACTGGCCTCCTCCCTGATTGAACTTATGACAAGGACAGGGACGTCAGGATATCTCTTCTCTGGAGTACCTCTCAATTCCTTGAGCACAGCAAAGCCATCCATCGTTGGCATCAAGAGGTCCAGAAGCATCAGATCTGGCTCTTCCTCTTCTAACTTCTGCAGTGCCTCCTGTCCATTACAAGCCTCGACTATCTGGTAGGAACGGGAATTAAGCACGCTGGCAATTGCCAGCCGCATATCAGGGTCATCGTCCACTATCAGAATCTTCACCATCTACTCTACTCTGCCTGTCTTGGATTCTTAGGCAAAAGAAATGTGAACCTGCTTCCCTTGC
>SOJG01000093.1 GCA_004375885.1 Dehalococcoidia bacterium | reverse complement strand
GGGTCTCTGCTTATTGACCCAGAGGCTGTAGTGAAGGTCGCTGGTTCACTCAAGCCTGACGATTTTTTTTCGGAAACAAATCGCCTGATTTACCAGGCTTGTCTCTCTCTTTATCAACGCAATGAAGTCATAAATCAGATTACGGTGGCTCATGAGCTCAACCGTCAGGACAAGCTGGAGCACATTGGTGGTGCCGCCTTTTTGAGCCATTCGATAAGCAATGTACCCACATCGCTCCATGTTGAGTACTATGCACAGATAGTATCGAATTCAGCAGTAATGAGGCGGCTGATCTCCGCCGCGGGGCAGATAGAGGCCCTTGGGTACGAAGGCAGTCCGGATGTTGAGGCCAGCCTCAATAAAGCTGAAGATATCCTGTTTCAAGTGCGGATGAGGCGGGATGCCCGAGGTTTCGTTCCACTTCGTGACGCTTTGGGTCAATACTTTGAGGAGGCTGGACCACCCACTGCGGTTCGGGAAGGGGAAATACGTTATATTCTGACTGGCTTTACTGCCCTGGATGGCTTTCTGGGGGGGCTGCAGAGGTCTGACCTGATTGTCCTGGCCGCCAGGCCCAGCCTGGGTAAATCGAGCCTGGCCTTGAATATCGCCAGGAATGCCGCTATCAACCAGAAGGCTTGCGTGGCCTTATGCAGCTTGGAGATGTCTCGAGAAGCGGTGGTACAGAGGCTTCTGGCCAGCGAATCCGGGGTGGACTCTAACAAGGTTCGTCTGGGACGCTTTCGCGAGCGGGACGAGATAAAGATCATGGAGGCCAGTGGAATCCTGTCTGAGGCGCCGATCTATATTGATGATGCTCCTCAACTTCGCTGTTTGGACATAAGAAGCAAGGTACGACGACTGCACTTCGAACGCGGCGTCGACCTGATTATCGTCGATTATTTGCAGCTGATACACGGCGATGGCAAGAATGAAACTCGAGTCCAGGAAATCAGCAAGATAACCCGCGACTTGAAGGCTCTGGCCAGGGAGCTGAATGTGCCCGTACTGGCTGTGTCTCAGCTGAGTCGAGCTGTAGAATGGCGGGCCTCCCATGTGCCTCAGCTATCTGACCTGCGTGAAAGCGGCAGTATCGAGCAAGATGCCGATGTCGTTCTCTTCATATATAGAGATGACATGTATTTTACCCTCGAAGACTGGAGCAAGCTGCATGACATCGAAAAAGAACCTTATCCCCGCGGCATCGCCGATATCAACATAGCTAAACACCGCAACGGTCCTCTAGGGCAAGTCAAGCTGCGCTTCCTGGGCAGGATCACCAAATTCGACAATCTGGAGGCTGAGCTGATTTCCGCCTCTTAAGGGTGAGAAGATGCCTGACCGGCGATTATCAAGCGCTCAAGGCAAAGCAAGTTCCATCTCCTTGCCTGACTCTTTCTTTACCCAGGTGATGCCGGGAATTCAAAGCCTGATTGAACTTAAGATAGTGCTGTATGTCGCGTATCTTATCCTGCGAAAGCGAGATGGTCCCCCCGCCGACGCTTTGGGCGTTACCTACAGAGAACTGAAAACTGAAAGCTGTCGACTGTCGGCCGAGTTAAACGAGGAGACACTTCGCCAGACTTTGGACTCGGCTGTGGAGCACGGTACTCTACGGCACTCGACCTTGAAGATAGAAGGAGTGTTCGAGGATGTGTACTCTCTGCCTGCCTCGTTGTATGGGGGCTCTCAGCCGCCGGCTGTGAATGTTTTTTCTCTCTATGAGCAGAACATCGGCATGATAACGCCCATGATTGCCGAAGAACTTAAGGAGGCGGAGAAGCTGTATCCGCCGCACTGGATCGAAGAAGCCGTTAGGGAAGCAGTTACGCTGAACAAACGCAGTTGGAGATATATCGCCCGCATCCTGGAAAGGTGGGCTAGCGAAGGTAAGGACAGTGGAGAGCATAAGAGAGACATTAGAGGAGATGGCCCGGACAAATACATCAAGGGCCGATACGGACACCTCGTCAAGAGATAAGGTTTCGTCTTCGCCAGCTGAGGAAGGCGAGGGTGAGACCTGCCCGGTCTGCAAGGGGGCTCGGTTTGTTCATCCCGCTCTGGAGTCAGGGCGAGCTGATTTCAGCCGGGTGGTACCCTGCCGCTGCAGCAAAGGCGAGCTGAGAAACAGAAAGGCAGAATATCTTGAGAAATACAGCAATCTGGGTTCCCTGTCGCAGCTTACCTTTGACAACCTATCTCCCCAGGGCAAGGCGGCGGATTCCGCTTCGCAGGGGCACTTCGCTCAGGTTTACCAGGCCGCTAAAGCATTTGCTGATGCTCCTGAGGGTTGGCTGGTGTTTTCAGGCCCCAGCGGCTGTGGCAAGACACATCTGGCCTGTGCTATTGCCAATCACCGTCTCAGGTTAGGCGAGCCTGTGTTTTACATTGGTACTGTTGATCTCCTGGACCATCTCCGCTCCGCTTTTAGTCCCTCCAGCGACACAACCTATGACGAGTTATTTGAGCAAGTAAAGAATGTGCCTCTGCTGGTGCTTGACGACCTTACTCTGGGAAGTGCCACTGCCTGGGCCAAGGAAAAGCTGGAGCAGCTCCTGAATCACCGCTTCAATACAAGGCTAGCCACGGTGATGACCATCGATAGGCCTCTGGAGAAGGTGGATGAACGTTTACGCAGCCGTCTTGGCAATAGTGAGTTTTGCCGGGTATGGGCGATTGAGCAGAGATCATCCCTGGAATATCAGGGCGGCTTGAAGCTGGAACTACTAAGGAGTATGATCTTTGACAGCTTTGACCACAAGAGATTGGAGCTTCCCTTGGAACAGCGTCAAAATCTGAGCCAGGCCTTCAACCTGGCGGTGGACTTCGCTCGCTCACCGGAGGGTTGGCTTGTATTTCAGGGGGTCAATGGCTGCGGTAAGACTCATCTGGCAGCCGCTATTGCAAACTATCGCCTGGCGGAAGCGAAACCGGTCCTCTTTGTGGTTGTTCCCGACCTTCTGGACCATTTGCGCTCTACATTCAGTCCGGAGAGCAAGATATCCTACGACGAATCATCCGAGAAGCTTAAGGAAACTCCACTGCTCATACTCGATGACTTCGGGGAACAATCGGCTACGCCCTGGGCGCAGGAGAAACTATATCAACTGATAAACTACCGCTATAATGCCAGGTTGCCAATGGTGGTCACTACATGTCTCTCTTTAGATGAGATTGAAACGCGGATCAGCTCACGAATGGTGGACCCCAGGATAAGCCTGGTGTTCAACATCACCGCCCCTGATTACCGGGGCAACGTGAAACCTGTACGGCGAGCCGGGCGCTACTGAGTTGCGTTTTCGCCGGTCAGTGTCAGGCACGTCACCCCTCGTTACTGTGAAGGGTGAAAGCCCCGAGGTGATTGCCCGGAGGTTGCCACTCTTCCCCTGCAATGACGAAGAAGAGGCGGGGCCGAAGCCCCAGCCCTACAGACACGCATGTAATAGCTTAGTGGAGAGTCTTGTCCCCTCCCCAGACTCCGCCCTCCCGCTATCTTGCCGTTGCCTCGTTTATCAGCAAGGGGGAGACAGGAGGAATAGGGTTGACCCCTTCTCTGCGCGCTTCTACGTAACGGGGCCGGCATTTGCTCATGCAGCGGGATTGAG
>SOJG01000002.1 GCA_004375885.1 Dehalococcoidia bacterium | reverse complement strand
GGCGAGATTTCCGAGGTATCCGAAGATGGATCTATGATTGCCTGGACTGCCCCCGATACGTCCGGTGAGGTCATAGTCACGGTAATCGTATCTGACATCGCTGACAATATGGTCAGTGAGAGCGTAACTCTCGAAGTGGTCTCCTGTTCGCCGTGCACGTTTGGCTCGTGCAACTGACAAATGGCAACTCCAGCGACGAACATAGCCTGCCGGGGCGAGTCTGAGCGCCATGTGCGCCTTACGCAGAGAATCCTAGACAGGGGTAGCCCTCCTGTGGTAGCATTTGTCTAGTGCACAACAGGTTGGTTGATCCTTGAGAAACGCCTTTCGGGACCCCTTCAGCAGATACCTGATCGTATTCCTGATCATCCTGGCAATAGTGCTTACAGTCACGGGCAGGCAGGCGGCAGAGCCAAATCCCACTATTCCGGAGCAGCCGCCAAATATCGAAGCCTTGGATGTCACGAAGGACCGCTACGGACACTGCTACCTGAAAACGGAAGGCGCGGGTTACAAAGTCGGGAAAGGACAGCAGTATGATATCGAGTGCATTGTCTCAGACACGAGCGGTCAATTGTTCTATGAATGGTCGCACGATGACGGCGAGCTTTCCGGAGAGGGCTCCCTGGCTGTGTGGACAGCTCCGGATAGATCCGCTATGGTTACGGTCGTGGTAGCAGTGTCTGATATCGCCGGCCATGTGGTTAGTCGGAACGTCACCCTCGATGTGGTGTCTTGCTCTGCATGTACCTTTGGACGATGCACGGGATAGGCGGCAGGTTCGGTGCACGGCCCGACCACCGAGGTGGTGGCCGGCGCTGTCGTGTGCTCTTCTGGTAGACAACCTTAGACAAGCGAAGGTATTCTGATGTGGCTTATGTCAACATACAACAAGGTGGCTAGCTTCTTCACAAACACGTTCCAGGACCGCTTCAGGAGATACTTGATTATATCCCTCGTCATCCTGGGAATAGTCCTCATGCTTACGAGTCAGGGAACGTCGCCCGCAAGCGAAGGTTTTGCGGTCCATTTCTTCTACGTTACCGGTTGCTCACATTGTGACGAACAAGAACCATTCAACGAAAAACTAGCGGAGCAATACCCCTCAATTGGAATCATTGAACACGACGCCGCTACACCCGAAGGAAATGCTCTATTGCAGGAGAAGCTTGAAGAGCTAGGGGCCGATCAACCAGACTTCCCGATAACAATCTTCGGAAATCAGGTATTTGGTGGCTGGGAATCCGAGGAAACAACGGGCAGAGAGATTGAGGAAGCTTTGCAGCGATGTCTGGATGGAGAGTGCCCGCCACCAACGGATGAAGAACCGAGCGATGGAATCGTATTGCCCATCATAGGGGAACTCATACCTGCTGAGTATTCGCTTCCTGCCTTGGCCGTAATTCTGGGTCTTGTTGATGGCTTCAACCCCTGTGCTCTGTGGGTACTTATCTACCTTATATCCTTAGTAGCGACTCTGAAAGATAAGAGAAGAATATGGCTGATCGTCGGCTCTTTTGTTCTGGCTTCCGGAGTCATATATTTCCTGTTAATGACAGCGTGGCTCAATGTTTTCTTGCTTATCGGCTATGTCAGGCCAGTGACAATTGTCATCGGATTGGTAGCCCTGGGTGGCGGAATATGGCAAGTGAGGGAATTCATAAAGGCAAGAGGGGAAATCGTCTGCGAAGTGACTAGCGAGGAATCTCGAGAGAAGACGATGGCCAAAATGCAGAGAATTGTCTCCTCACCCATAACATTCGCCACGATACTGGGAATCATAGCGCTCGCCTTCGCAGTGAATGCTATCGAGTTCGTCTGTTCGGCGGCAATTCCGGCAGTCTTTACTCACGTTTTGGCTTTGAGCGATCTTTCTACCGTCCGATACTATAGCTACATCCTGCTGTATGTCTTCTTTTTCATGCTGGACAACCTCGTTATCTTCGGCTCGGCTGCTATGGTCATGACTTCCAGCCTGGGAGTCCGATATGCGAAGTATGCCAGGCCAGTAGGTGCCACAATACTGGTAATTCTGGGGGCATTACTCCTCTTTGCTCCGAACTGGCTGCGCTGACAGATAAAGGTTCGGCGACAAACTCCCTTCTTCAAGCCAACTCCACATGGTCAACCGTCAGGTGATCATAACTGGACTTCTGGAATGAAGAAAGCTCGCTAGAGCGGATACCGGTCATATAACGTAGCTCTGGAAGTTCTACGGCTAGCTAGAATGCGCCAATCATCCGCAAGCCCGCATAGACCATAAAAGCAACAAGGATATACCTCAACTGCTTTGCCGGCAGGGCATGTGCTGCCCTGGCCCCGAGCTGGGCGAGGGGTATGCTGGTGGCTACCAGGCTTAGCCCGATCGCCAAATTAATGTAGCCTATTGAATGGGGAGGAAGGTCGGGCGTTCCCAGCCCAGTTACGATATACCCAACGATACCACCCAGGCTGGCAAGTATTATCGCCGCTACCGATGTTCCCACCGCGGTATGCATGGGAAAATTCAGGACTAATACGAGGAGGGGGACATTTAGCACTCCTCCGCCAAGCCCTGTCAGCCCCGTCACCATGCCTACGGGGAATCCGCAAGCAGCCGCAAGTCCGGGATCTCCCCGGGGCTGCCCAGTTTCCTTCGCCACTCTTGGCACTACCCCCAGGCCCATCCACAAGGCAACAGCCAGAACCAGTCCCCCAAATCCAGCCTCCAATACTCTACCGGGAAGGCGAGCAGCGAGGAGGGCACCAAGTAATGCCCCGACCAGGGCACATGAGCCCCAAATGGAGGCCGTCTTCCAGCGGACCGCCCGCTTCTTACTGTGTGCCATGGTGCCGCTTATGGCTGTAGGCAAAATCACCAGCAAACTTGTCCCAAAGGCTATCCTTATGGCAATATCTGGAGAGACACCCATAGCCAGGATAACCCAGTAGCTGACCGGAACCATGATGAAACCGCCACCCACCCCCAGCAATCCACTGGTAAAACCGGCGCCTGCCCCTACCGCTAGCAGAATGGAGATATGAGCGGCGGTCAGCTTTCTCTCCTCTCCAGCCTGCCTTCAAGCCAGCCGACTTCCACCGGCGTCCTTTGATCCACTGAAGGCAGATAGGGCTTGATATCCAAGAGAGGAGTACCATCCACAGCCTCCAGTCCCTTTACCTTCAGGATGTTTTTTTCCCTGGCCACTAGCTCCACTACACTCAGTCCCAGAGGGCAGGGCCTATGTGGCGATCGCGTAGCGAAGAGCCCGTGTAAACTATCATCGTGGGGTGTTCTAACTAACAGCTGATATCCCTGAGACTTATGAAACCAGTAGATGACGATAATATGGGAGAATCCTTCGATGTCCTGCAAGCCTTCCTCGAATTCCTTAAACACCTCTATCTGAGAAATCTCCTCATTTTTGTAGGCCTGATAGGGTACCTCCCCCGTATTCTTGTAAGGAGAATAAATTGTCCCGATGGGCTTCAATCCCAGACTATGCCTTTTCGCCATCACTCAAGCCTTACTAACCAAGCTATCAATCCTTCGAACTATGTCACTGGTCACACAGTTCACAAGCCAGACAGGGTTCCTTGTTTACCTTTAACATAACTTATTTAGACTTTTGGTCTTCGTCG
>SOJG01000007.1 GCA_004375885.1 Dehalococcoidia bacterium | reverse complement strand
GTCGGCTGCCGATAGAGAGCCTCCAGGATGCCCACTGCCTGCCGTCGCTGTCATGGTGATGACATGGCGGCGCAGTCTCTTAGCCACTTCTTTGAGCTCTGCCGTGGACAACCTGAATTTGCTACTTGGAGAGCTGCTGTTGGGGGATACGTCGCTATGATCTGGCATCAGTCAAGGACTAGATTGTATCGCAGAATGGCCTACAACGTCCATAGTAAGTAGGCTATGGCAGATACAGGGAGACATATCAGGTCGATGGCGAGAGGATGTGCTTCAATTGAGTGAGGTCGCCAAGAGATTCCTGATGATTTCTCCTCGACCTGTCAAGGTAGAGCGCATTCAGTCCGGCCTGTCGAGCATTAAGGTAATCGAATTGCCAGTTATCGCCGATATGAATGACCTGGCCAGGCTTGACGCCCATCTCTCCACATAGCTTAAGGTAGAAATCCGGGCTCTTTAACTGGCTAAAATGTGACACAGAAGAAAAAACCCGGGCGAAGTAAGGTCTGATGTCTCGCAGTAAGCAATGCAGTAGCTCTAGCGGTGTACCCGATGAAACAATCAGCCTGTATTGATTGGCTAAGGAAGAAAGAACCTCAGTCACCTCGGGGTAGCAAGCTATCGTATGTAGGCAGCTCTGTATCACCGGCTCACAGGAGCCCAGGTCAAGGTAGTTGAACCAGTATTCGATGTCATACCACTCGAGTCTTTGGTCGCCAATTGCATCATATTCGTCATAGACACGCTTCTTGGCCTGGGCAATGTCGAGTCCTTTTCTCTTGGCGTAGAGCGCAGGAATAGCTTCATGCCATATGGTATGGCTGAAAGCAGGAGTTACCACTGTTCCCTCAGCATCAAAAGATATTAACTCAATTCGCTTCATGTGAAATACTGATATTACCATGCTGGTGAAGTGAAAGTCCATTTGCCCATTCCGTTTCGGCAGGCTAAAATGCCGAAGTGCTAAGTTACACAGTGACAGAAAAGCTAAGCCGCACCTTTGAGCTGGGTCCTATAAGACCCCCTAGTGAAGCTTATTCGTTGCTGATAAGGGCCACCCGGAACTGCCCTTGGAATAGGTGCCAGTTCTGCCCTGTATACAAAGGCACTAGGTTTGGGCTGAGGTCAGTAGCAGAGATCATAGGGGACATTGAGGCTGTCAAGGCTATCTGTGAGGGCATAAAGGAAATAGCCTGGAAGATGGGCTATGGCAATAGACTAGGAGAGGTGGCAGCGATGGTCTACAATCAGCCTCAGTACGGACACTGTGCGCGCCATGTTGCGCTCTGGCTGGGGACAGGAGGTAAATCAGCCTTCCTCCAGGATTCTAACACCCTGATCATGCGCACCCACGAGCTGATCCAAGTGATTGCTTCTCTGAGAAAATCCTTTCCTAGCCTGGACAGAGTAACTACGTATGCCAGGTCCCATACTGCAACTAGGAAGTCGTTGGCGGAGCTAAAGGAACTCAACGACGCCGGACTGGGCAGAATTCATATCGGACTGGAGACCGGTTATGATCCATTGTTAGCGTATATGGAAAAAGGGTGTACTGCCGGGAACCATATCGAGGCCGGAAAGAAGGTTAGGGAAGCAGGCATTTCTCTATGCGAATATGTCATGCCGGGTCTTGGTGGCAGGAAAATGTCGTCAGAGCATGCCAGGGAGACAGCCAGGGTGTTAAACGAGATTGATCCTGACTACATAAGATTGCGCAGCCTCCATGTCTCCCCAGCCATGCCTTTGTGGGCCAGATTGCAGGAAGGGGAGTTTGAGCTGCAGACGGACGACGAAGTAGTGGAAGAGATAGCTGTTCTCATCCAGGACCTGCGAGTTACGAGTCGTCTCAAGAGCGACCATATACTCAACTTGTTGATGGACATAGATGGTAAGATGCCCGAGGATAAAGAGAAATGCCTCAATATCATAAACAGCTATTTGTCCTTGCCCGATGAGGAACGGCTCAATTTCAGACTTGGCAGGCGGGTTGGTCTGTATAACAATCTGGCGGATCTCAGTGATGGCTACAAGCATGACAGGGTGGAACAAGCCGCAAAACGTCTCAGGGCGCAGGGCAGCAATGTAGAGGAGGAAATACTGAGGCTGAAGAACCGATTTATCTAGGCAAGGAATCCCGCAAGGGGATTTCAGACCTGAATTGTTCCGAATACGGCCGGGCAACAAAGCGGAACAGCGAACGAACCTGCCTGGGAAGCAGGAGACTACTCGAGGAGGAGAAGGCCAGACTTTGTGGCCGAGGCAGGAGATGAGTTTGCGCCGCCGTAGCTGAATAAGGTGGACCTGCCGACCAAAACAAGAAGGACGCCAGCCTGATTCACACGGCCTGCCACGATATCGTGTCGGGTCATGAAGTCCATGTCAGACTCGCTCCTTTGTAATGCACTCGGCTGTGTTTCTGGTGGTCTCTTCCACGTGAATGAACAGGTAAAAAAGCTCCCTGGCTGCAAGCAAGAATAGCCAGGCGAGGAAAGAGCAGATAATTCCTATCACAGCCCCCATGATCACCAGGAGGGTATTTCCAACTCCACCCATCACAATTCCATAGAGAATGAAACCAATCGAACCCAGGACGCCAAGCACCAATACTACCCACCCTACGACCCTCAAAACACTAGCCGCAAACCGTAGAAAAGGATACCTTTGCATTTCGCCTCCTTTCTGCCTTAGCGTTTTTCCAAGCAGGGTCTTCTAGTTGTCTGACTCGTCAGACCAAGCCCACTCATGGCTCGAGCGACTGTGTGATTCACATAGCCAGCAAGTCCTGCTAGGATAAATCTCCCCATCTAAGTTTCGCCCAGTATAAACAAATTCTCAGGAATTTGAAATGCGTCTGACTGGAGACATGTTCCCGCTAGTAGATTGCAGGCACGTTCGATCTGTACGATGCAGATAGGGTACATGACCAGTAGTGCGGCCAGATTGGCAACCGGGACGAGACCTACAATTATCGTTGCCAGCATCAAGCCTCTGGATACTGTGAATGGTAGTCCTCTGAGCCTTAGTTGGAAATTCACGCGATCTACCAGGCGAAGCCAAAATCTGAACTGCCAGTAGAGGTTGAAGAAAGGGATGAACATGAACCCGATGGCTCTTCGTGCCTTGAAGTCATCATGCTTGATCATGGGTAGCTGCGAGTGCTTCAGGCCGAAATGAATCAGGCTAAACAGCCCGAGTGTCAGAAGGTGCAGGCCGATGACAGCATCAACTGAGAAAGTGAAACCAAAGCTGTGCTGCAGAAACGCGCTTCGCTCTTCGTTCGCCAAACCGCTTAAGTCAAGGTCAGGATTGTAGATGTTCCCGAAGCTGGTCATGGGACTGACCCCGCAAGAAGGGCAGAGCTCCGGACTATCTGGCAATTCCTTTCCGCAATTCCTGCAAAACATCGCCTATCTTCTCTTTGCTCTTAACGTCCTTCAACCAATATTGTGCAGTGGCCTGATTCATCAGGCACAATCGCATAGCCACTTCACCTGGTCGATTCCTCGATTTGCCTGGGTGCTCCCGGCCGCGGCAAAGTCATGGCCTTTGCGGGGTGAATCAAATCACGCAGATACCCGGGTTCACACAACCTGAAGGATCCTGGGTTCTATTCAAACTCGCCCTTGCC
>SOJG01000103.1 GCA_004375885.1 Dehalococcoidia bacterium | reverse complement strand
TAGCCCTTTGGTATTCAAAGCAGACTACCTAAGGCCATTGAGCTTTGTTTCTAGGTCTTTCTGTCTTAATGATACTGTTAGATCTCCCCGGGTTCGTTCTGTGATGCCTCGTATGGAGTCAGTGGTTCGCCTCAGGCCATGAGCGAGCAATTGCGGGAAGTCCATGCTCATCAATATTCGATGTATTTCATCCATTATGGCTAGCAGTTCTTCGCAACGGGAAAAATCTCCCTTCCTTAGACTATCCAGTATGTGCCTCCGCAACTCCCCAACTGATTCCCCGAGGCCATCGACGTAAGCGGCATAGCTTATGCCCAATGCTCCTGGTTTAGGCAACTCTTCCCCGACAATCAGAGCTAAAGTCACGCTTCCCTCAGCGAACTCCTTTTGAGCGTCGTGAATGAAACCTGAATGAAGCAGCCTTCCATGCCCGGTCAGGTCGTCGCTTAGCTCTCGAAGCAGTGCACGAGCCGAATCAAGAAGCTGCCTTGCCCTATCATACTCTCGGCGATGGACGGCACGTATCGCATCAGCACTGTAGCGCGTTACCAGACGGCAACTGCGCAAGGCCTTCTCTCGCGCCTCATCTTCAGCCGCGAAGTATGGGCGAAGCTCCGCAGCGATAACCTCTAGATCGTCTACCGGTCTTGACATTCGCCCTTCGCCAGGTCCATCTTTGCGACCAGTTTCTGGACAGCTCCTTTAACATCCTTTTCGCCCAAGACGGCGCTAATCACAGCTACGGCATCGGCGCCAGCAGTTATTACTTCCCCGATGTTGTTCTGGTTTATGCCCCCTATAGCTATCAGAGGAGAGGATATCATTCGCTTGAGTTCCTTCAGTATGTCCACTCCCACCACAGTGGCTCCCTCTTTGGTCGTCGTAGGAAATATCGAGCCCACAGCAATATAGTCCGCTCCTTCATTTTGGGCCTTCGTTGCCTGAGACAGCGTGGTGACAGAACAGCCCACTATTCTGTCTATAGGCAATTCCCTGCGGATTACAGGCAAGGGCAGATCTCCCTGCCCAATGTGAAGGCCATCGGCACCAGCAGCCATAGCTAAGTCCAGGTAATCATTTACCACAAATAGAACGCCGGCCTGGTTGCAGAGTTCTTGGAGGCTTTGTGCTATAGGTAGCAGTTCCCCCTCTCTACCCCGATCATATCGGGACTTGTCGCGAAGCTGGATTACCCTGGCACCTCCCTCAATAGCCTGCCTGGCAATATCCAGCTCATCCCTGCCCAACAGGAATTGCCTGTCCAGAATAACGTACAGCCCGGCTATTCTCTCTGTCTTGTCCCGCCGCAATATTCGGGAAGCCAGGTCTCGTTCCAGCGTGTAGAGGGCAAACCTTGCTCGCTCAAAGTTGGCTGAGTTCAGCATCGAACTCAACTCCGGCAGTTTGGCCAGCTCCTCTATTACGCGAAGAGACTCTTGCACCCTCTTAGCATTGGCTGTCACCAAATCAGACACGCCTGACAGCGAAGTCGCGCCCATATTTACCTTGCTCTTCGGGCAAGAGACAGGGCGGGAGTGAGGGTGCCCAATATCGTGTTCGGAATCTCTCAGCGATAGCAGGCCCGGACTCAAGGATCGGGTGTCGCGCGACAAATCGTGACGTAGGCTTCTTAGCCGCCGGCTCAACTCAGCATCGTTGAGAAGAAAGCGAGCCACGTCTTCGAGAACCCTCAAACCTTCACTTGAGCGGTTCAGATTGGCATCAATCATACGCAGCGGTTGGAGAGGCACTTTCTAGATCCTTCAGCGGCTCAGGCAGCACGCCGTCTCTGGCTGCTTGTATCTTCTCTTGAACACCCGATGGCAGCTCCTGTCCCATATTCCGGAACTTCTTCTCTACCCAGCGACCGATATTCCTGGGATCTCTATAGTAATCCTCGCCGGGGTGCATTGTGGGCTCGCCGCTCTCATCCCATACCGTGCTCAACGACTTATGGCAGGCAAAGCGGGAGATGACACGGGATAGTTCCGTATTACCGCAGAACGAGCACCTGAGGGCAAAGGGAGCGGTGATGTCCCGTACCAAGAAACTCAGTTTCCTGCGGCAGGCCCGACACACAAATTCGTATATGGGCATGGAAGTCTTATTCGCTCAATCACTCTCAGGCTTGCCTCGCTCCTGACCAAAGAGCTCTTCCCTTTTCTCTTCTATCTGGCCGGAGGGCCATTCACCCTTCTCCATTCTCTCCGTTAACTCCTCATATTCTGGAGGCGACTTCTCACCGCTGCTCATCCTCCTGCTCCACTCGGCTAGTGCTCTGGGGTCATTACGCATCATGCCCTGAGTAAGCTGACGGTCAGAGAGTATGTCTTCATAGACATCTGTGTATGTTCTCTGCACGGAGAAGACGGAGAATATCCGCCTGAGCTCGTTGCTGCCGCAGCGCGGACAGGATGGCGCAGCCACAGCGAATCTCTGCCGATATGAGCTAACAATCTGGTGGCAGGAATCGCAGATATACTCGTAAACAGGCATTTTCCCTGAGCAAGGAGATTGTAGCACAATCCCTTGCTTCGATAAACAGCGTGGGAAACATAGTCCCTCGTTATTTTCGCCTGTCCTCGCGATAGGTATAGCTGCGCGCTCTCAGACATGTAGATAGCGTCATCCCTGTATTTTCTTGCGTCACTGGCCGGGTGGCACTTCCATACCGGCAAGCTTCAATAGCCTCGGGGTCTATCCGGGCATCTTCGCAGGCCTCATAGGCGGCCTCTATGGCCAGGTCATCGAGACGGGCATCCCACATTTCGCCCAACTTGGCACACCCCATGCCAATGACGGCGACCTTGTCCTTCATGCTCTCCATTTACCGGCCTCACCCGGTTAGTAGTCCCCGGGTCTCCGCTTTACTCCTCTTCATAGATTCCGGGGAATATTTCCTTCCTCCGGAACCTCTGCCAGTCTGCCTTCCTTTTTTCCCAGAAGGCATTCTTCCAATGTTCTGCTTCCTCCGAAGCGTAATACTTCCAGAGATACTGAGCTGAAACTGCCTCTATGCCCCGCATGTATGTGGTGGCGGAGTTAAGGCATGCCTTGACGCCAGCTATAGCTCCAGGGCTCTTCTCCAATATTTCGTCGCACCACTTGTCCACCTCCTCCTCCAACTCATCTGGAGAAACGACTTTGTTCACCAGTCCCATCTCCAGCGCCTGGTGAGCAGTATAGCGGCGGCAGAGATACCATATTTCCCTGGCCTTCTTCTCTCCCACCACCATCATCAGATCAATGACGCCTACGCCCGGATCGAAACTTCCCACCAAAGGGCCAACCTGGCCAAAGACGGCGTTTTCTGAAGCTATGGAGAGGTCGCAGACCTGCTGGTACACCTGCCCTCCTCCTATGGCATAGCCGTTCACTGCCGCGATCACTGGCTTGGGCATCTCGCGTATCAGGGTCTTGACCCTCAGATCATCTTCCAGCATTCCCTTTCGATAGCCGGCTCTGGCCTCCTTGGCATCGCCGCCAACACAAAATGCCTTACTACCAGCACCAGTAAAGACAACTACACCCACGGTATCATCGCGCGCGGCATCCTCAAAAGCCTCTATAAGCTCTGCCTGGGTGGAGGTAGTAAAGGCGTTGTATGCCTCGGGCCTGTTGATAGTCACCCTGGCTACTCCAGGCCTCTTTTCGTAAATGATGTCCTGGAAATGAAAGCCCGGCACCTTTTTCCATTTTTTCTTTGTCATTGCTCCCCCTTTCGCGTTGATATCTCATCTGATACGTCGGCATTTCCAGAAGTAATTGTACATGCCAGCGGCTTAATAAAGCCTCCTGAAAGTCATTTCTACTGGCATAGCCACGCTTACTTCGCTGGGATCACAATCTGTCATCAAGAGATAAGCTCTGGCACTCCCGCAATTGAACTGGACGCCTATCTGTGGTACTGTGGGATCGTCACTCCTGCCAGCCCCGCCTTCAAGCGGGCCTTTGCTGACTGGCAGGAGAGCTGTATGGGCTTTCTACTCCGAGTACAAGATCCTGTTGCAGCTGCCGCATTGGATCAGATCGCCAGCCCTGGCCCTCTGCCATTGACTGGTGGGCAGGGCGATGTGGCATCCCTGACATTCTCCCCGCTCTATTTTTGCCACTGCTTGTGTCCTTGTTGACCTGATCTGCTCATAGATCTTGATGCCTTCGGGGTCGATCTGCCGCGCCAGTGCGTCACGGCTCTCTCTGAGCTCAGCAAGCACGGTTTCAACCTTGCCTTTCCTGTGCCCCAGTGTTTCTTGTCTCTGTTGCCATTCCTGCTTCAATCGCTCTAGCTCTTCGGCGGTTGTTCTTGCCGTAGCTTCCATCTCTTCTACCTGGCTCATCAATGCTAATAGGGTATCTTCTCTCGACCTTATCTGGCCCTTATAGCCTCTAAGTTCTATTTCAAGGTTAACCAGTTCCTTGGGATTCTTTGTTGTGCCACTGTAGAGCTTACTCTCAATGTGTCTGACTTTCTCTTGAAGGTCTTCCAATTCCCATTCGGCGTCCCTTTGCCTTTTCCTCTCATGCTCCAATTGGTCCTTTTGTGAGGCTAGGCTGAGCTCGGCGGCCATCAGGGCCTTATTGTCGCTCAGCTGATCCTCAACCTCATTTAGCTCCTGTTGCTTTCGTTGAAGCTCCAGATCAAGCTGCTGCAGCCTATGAAGTTGCTCTGCCAAACTCATGTTGAGGCTTATTGTAGAAGCGCAGTGGCGATATTGTCAAAGAATACGGACAGCTCTTGGGAAGCCGTGAAGCTAAAGCTCCACAATGCTGGGCTTCACACGGCGCTTTTCGCCAGCGACAATGGCTTCTATTTGCGATACGATTTCGTCAAGCTTGTGCTGATGGCTTGTTATGACATAGTCGAAGTGCTGCACGCTCTGCATTTCCTTCCTGGCCTTTGCCAGCCTCAGAGCCAGATCTGCTGAAGACTCGCTGTGTCGCTTCCTTAACCTCTCTTCCAGTTCTTCTACTGAAGGAGGCATGAGGAAGATGAATACTGCTTGGGGCAGGATCTTCTTGATAGTACGGGCACCCTGAACATCCACTTTGACGATCACGTCTACCCCTTTGGACAAAGCCGAAGCTATTTCATCTTTTGGCACACCATAACAGTTGCCGTAAACACTGGCCCACTCCAGGAACTGATGTTGGTCTATCATGTGCTGGAATTCTCTCTCAGAGAGAAAGTGATAATCCACTCCGTTCCTCTCCCCGGCACGTTCAGGACGTGTGGTAGCGGTAATGACACAGTGGAATGGACGTCCTGACTTACGCATGGTAGTAACGACCGCGTCCTTGCCTACTCCGGAAGGTCCAGAGAGAACGACAAGCAGGGGTTGTGAGCTTCTGTCGCCTCTGCGCTTCGTTGGTAGCCTCCGCTTAAGGTCGGGGCCAGGCGTTTTATAGTTCAACTTTTTCCTCGGAGGGGAGACAGGCGGGAGTCAATCTATGAGCAATAGTTTCCGCTGTTACGGCAGCCAACATCATGTGACCGGTGTCAAAAAGAATAGCCGCCTTTGCCTTCCTGCCATGAGTAGCGTCAATCAAGACTCCTTTTTCTCTAGCCTCCCGAAGGAGTCGCTTGACTGGTTGCTGATCGACCGAAAGGAAAGCAACCACTCTATTAACGGCGATAACGCTGCCAAAACCGACATGGACCAATTCTGTAGCCATTCTGCCCCTCCTGCTTTGTAGTTGACTGCATCAGTCGTTATAGTTCTCTCTCCTCGCGGCAGAGACTCACAGGGAGAGCCAACTCACGCTCACTCTGCCCCTCTTCTTTCCAGGGAGAGAGTTTGATACGGGATCATGCCGAAGACTATGAGTCCTGTATCACCTGTCGTAAAGTCTGCCAGAAGGCAGGATATGATATCTGTGTCACCTGGGCATGCTTGATAATCGTTTCTCCTCTGGCGACCAAACCAGCTACTGCCAGGCCCATCGCCAATCGGTGGTCGAAATGGCTGTCAACCTCTGTGCCCGACAGAAGCCCGCCGCCATGGATGACCATGCCATCGGGCAATGATTCAATTCTAGCGCCCAGGCGGGAGAGCTCGCTTGCCACTGTGGCGATCCTATCTGATTCCTTCATCCTCAGCTCTCCGGCATCCCTGATCACAGTTTTGCCTTTAGCCACACATGCAGCTACAGCTAACACGGGAATCTCGTCGATGAGGCGAGGGATGATATCGCCACCGACCTCTATCCCCTTCAATTCGCTACATTCTACCACAATATCGGCCAGAGGTTCACCAGCTTCCAGGCGCTCGTTATGGATTTTCAGCCTGGCCCCCATAGCAAGGAGAATATCTATGATCCCCGTTCGTGTGGGGTTGATGCCGCAATCCCTTACCAGTATCCTGGCGTTAGAATGGATCGCTCCGGCAACCAGGAAGTAAGCCGCCGAACTGATGTCGCCCGGGACGCGAAGGCTGACAGGGACTAAGGGGTCGGACAGAGGCGACAAGCAAACCGAATTTCCCTGGCTTTTCAGGCGGGCTCCCATCTGTTTGAGCAGCCTCTCAGTATGGTCCCGTGAAGGGATTGCCTGGTGCAGGAGAGTGTTGCCGCGGGCAAAAAGACCGGCCAATAGAATTGCCGATTTCACCTGAGCGCTAGGAACCGGCAGGCCATATTCTATGCCCTCCAGCTTTCTCCCCTTAATGACCAGAGGAGCAAAGGAATCTCTCCCTCTTCCCCACAACTGAGCACCCATCAATCTTAGTGGCTCGATCAACCTGCCCATAGGTCGATTACGGAGAGAGACGTCGCCGGTAATAACCGATAGGAAGGGCTGGCTGGCAAGAAGTCCGCCCAGAAGGCGCATGGTGGTGGCGCTATTCCCGGCATTAAGCACATCGGCGGCCTCCTTAAGCCCGTCTTCGCCAATTCCCGAGATCAGTGCAGTATTTGAGTCCGGCGGCCGTTTAGTGTCAATGCTCACTCCCAGGGCTCTCAAACACCTAATCGTAGCCAGGCAATCCCTCCCCGGGGCGAAATTCTCAATCTGGGCACTGCCTTCAGCCAAGCTATTCAGGATGATAGCTCGGTGGGAGATCGATTTATCGCCAGGTAAAATTATCTCACCTTCCAGCCTGGGGCAAGGTCTAATGGTTATTGCTTCGTCTTTGGCGGAAAACATATCGTGATTTTTGACCGGAGTCCTCTCCTTTGCCGGTTCAAGCCAACAGCCGACTCAGCGATCGGTGTCTTGCTTCGCCAGCCTCGGCTAAGGCCTATTTCAGTCGTTTACTGCGGGCGGACTCAGGGTGTCGGTGCCTTTCCGATTCCTTGCTGAGTCTGTTCACCCAGTCAACCGTTGCCTCCTCGTTGTTCAAGCAGGTATCAGCGTTTGAAGCTGGCCCAATTGGCGACCGATTACTTCTAGCCCGATCATGGTAACCAGCACGGCACAATTATAGCATTGTAGGCGGCAATGGATTACCTTTCCTGTCGCTGCGGGCTGCCTTTGCATCAGCGGTCGGGTCTTGCCACAAGGTGGAAAAAAGCACTCGTTGCTGTATAACTCCCTCTCACCATGGGAAAGGATGATGAGTTTGGCCCTCGACTTCACTGAGAGGATCAAGCGCCTTGACAGTGTGGGGTGGGGTTGATACCCTAGTTGCCAGGGGCACTCGAAAGGTTGAGGCGAAGGTGAACTCGCACCAGAGGGCCGATTCTATATCGGAGGCTGGGGTGCCCCGGGTTGACGAGTGACGAGGGGTTTTTCAGGAGAAAAGGAACGGCTGACAAGAGTATTCAGGGTTTCATTTGCCGTAGCGCTGGTACTGAGCTTCAGCTTGTTGCCCCTTATGAATGACCCTGCGACGTTAGCCGTCCGGGATACCTACGCTGCTGGCAACTCACTGGCAGTCGATGATGGTGTAGATCTGACCATCACGGTGAGCGCTCACGCGTCGACCATCACCATCACGGCGATTGAGCTGACCTGCGCCACCGTCGACCCCCAGGCAGCTGAGTACGACCTGAGTCATCCTGCTGCCGTGGAGACGACCATCACGTGGAACGATGCCTCTGCAGTAGATTCCATCATGGAAAACGGCAACACTCTGGTGGAAGGCATCCACTACACGTTGGGTCTTTGGAATGGCGCGGCAACCCTGTCCATCCTGGACGCTTACCTTGCTGACAGGTTACTTGAGGCGGCTGATGACGTAGAGTTAACCATCGCATTCGACGTCTGTGAACCGACCACCTTTGCCATCACTGCCATCTTCGAGGAGATACAGGTCCAGTACGATCTTGCCATCGATAGCACCGCGGGTGGCCGGGTAACCACTCCGGGCGAGGGGACTTTTACCTACGACGAGGGAACGGTGGTTGACCTCGTGGCCACATCTGCTACGGGCTATCGCTTTGTCAACTGGACTGGGGACACCGGCACCATCGCTGATGTCAATGCTGCCTCGACCAACATCACCATGGATGGCAGCTATAACATAACAGCCAACTTCGCTGCCGGGACGCCATTCCAGCGACCGATCAATTGGCCGCTTTTTCTGGGGATCATAGCTGCAGTTGTGGTGGCAGGACTCGTGGTCTTCCTTGTGCGTAGAAGGACGGGGGCGAGGGCCCAAAGACGCTAGATTGATCTCCTGCGCTCAGTTTTCCGGCATCGTGAGCTCGCCAGACTTCAATCTCTCCAGGCCCTCCACACAGTATCCCAGTCCAAACCATTCGCAATCGGAGCAAAGCTCAACCATGTCCTCAGAAGTCATCCTTTCTCTGATCCTCTTCCAGGCTTCATAACACGGCACTTGAGCTCCAGGTTCAAATCCAAGCCTCGATAGTATCTCCAGGTCCAGAGACGTGGCCTTCGCTTCGGAATCGCTCTCTTTGAAGCATTGGCCCTCTTTGCTATGAGGACATGCGGCACAGATGATGTCGCACCCAACCACCAGGGTCAGGGGGAAGACCCGGCTGGAGCGCAGCTTCTCCACTACATTTCGCATGCTGGACGTGAATTCCTCGCTATATCCCAGGCCGCGGAAGCCCAGTGTGCAGAGGAGATGATGAGCGCGAATCGTGCAGGGATGTGTCAGCTCACTCACTTGTCCGCATTACCTGTCTGTCACCCACTTAAACTGCCATTGTAGGCCTGGCCGTGCTGCTCCAAAGGTGCACCTGCCTACGTCGTCGGGCCCAATAAGCTAACTACTGTCAGCTCCATCCTGTGTATTGAGTACCGCTGATTGACCACCCCCGCTGCTGGCATTCCGTGCTTCTTCCCTCAAATGAATGCAGTCCCCGGCCAGTGCCTTCTTCACAGAGCCATTCCTCCCCTCTATTATCAGCGCTCCGGTGGTATCGATGTCGATTGCCCGCCCTACCATCACCTCACCCGGCACTACTATCTGTACGTACTTATTCAAGGTCGCAGAGAGCTTTTTCCACTCATCAAGCAACGCTGGCTCCATTAACAGCGGTTGCTGCTGCCTTATTTCCGTCAGCAACGCTCTTAACAACTCTTTCCTGGAGATCGCTCGTCCCAATACATCCTTTAACGAGATTGCCTTGTCTTCAAGCTGATGAATAGATGTATTTGCGTTGATGCCTATGCCGAGGTTCACGAAGTTTACAGCATCCATTTCTGCCTCCATTTCAGCCAGTATGCCGCACACCTTCCTGCCTTCAATCAAGACGTCATTGGGCCACTTTAGTTCGGTTTTTAGCCCGAGGAGATTTCTGATTGTGGTTGCCACGGCAACAGAGGCCATCAAGTTTACCCTGGGAGCGTAAACGGGGCTTATCCCGGGTCGCAAAATGAAAGTGAAGTAAATGCCACCCTGCGGAGAAAACCATTGCCGGCTCAATCTGCCCCGGCCATGGACTTGGGATTCCGCGATCACGATGGTCCCTTCCCTTGCTCCCCTTCTGGCCAGCTCTCTGGCCACGTCCATGGTCGAGCCGACCTCCGAGAAATAGTGAATCTCCTGCTCGAGCTCTGTGAATTCGTAGGGGAGCAGCAAATCCGGTGAGGAAATCAGCTTGTATCCTCTGGCTGAGGCCTCTATTACGTAACCGGCGCTTTTCAGGCTCTGAATATGCTTCCAGACAGAGACCCTGGAGATGCCCAGCAAGTCGGAAAGCGTCTGGCCAGACAGTTGACCATCACACTCTCGCAAAGCCTTCAATATTTGACCCTTCATCTCGTTAACCTTCATCCTTCAAATGTTAACGGTCATAGCGGTCCTTGTCAATTGCCCTGCTGTTTGACTATTTCCATTGCCTTGCGTATCATTATCGTAAGCAGGACGTGTGCGGGCAGAGTTGCTGTGTGAATGGAAGCGCTCAATACCCGCCCTGGTGTGTTGCGGAGAATCAAGCACTCTCCTGGCTGATGGGTTGAGCGAACACGGTGGCAGCTACTCGGATCTCGCAGAAGGGGAGGGTCTTGTCTTGGTAGCAAGATGAAATACGGGAGATATACGGCACATACCATCATAACAACCTTACTCGAAGAGGCGGCCCTGGTCGCGGTCGTGCTCTGGCTGCTGCCGATGTTTGGGCTAAATATTCCCCTCTGGGGCCTCATCCTGATGATGGTGGCACTGGGAACGTATGCCTGTGTGACTTATCGGCTTGGCAGGAATGCGCTGGCCAGGGAACCGATACTCTCACTTGATGTCGGCAGTCGAGGACGAACAACGACTGCGATTGCCCCCACAGGTTATGTTCGGGTTAATGGCGAACTGTGGCGAGCTTCGTCCAGTTCAGCCATAGGTGTGGGCGAAGAGGTTTCCGTGGCTGGCATGAAGGGGATGACGCTTCAGGTAAGACCGGCGGGAAACGCTGATTATGAGTGCAAGAGCGACATACTCCGTGATAGGCATTGAATCCTGACAAAGCAGGTGCCTGGGTTTTCGCTACAACTATAGACAAGGCTGAAGAAAGCGGCTGATTCTTGACGTTCATGGAAATCATCTGGCTGGGACACTCCTGCTTCCTGATTAGAGGAAAAGAGCAGACCATTATCACAGACCCGTATCATCCTGACCTGGGCTACCGCCCGGGCGAACCTGAGGCCGACATAGCTACAGTGAGCCATCTTCACCCCGGTCATAGCTATGTGGAAGGTGTCGCGGGTGACCCCAAACACATAAAGAGCCCCGGGGAATACGAAATTAAGGGGGCTTTTATCACAGGGGTGGCCTCGTTCCACGATAACCAGAAAGGGGATGTGAGGGGCAAGAACACCATTTATGCTATCGAGATGGATGGCATAACTTTATGTCATCTAGGTGATCTGGGGCACTCTCTGGGCCCCAGTCTGATAGAAGAGCTGGGAGATATCGACATACTGTTCTTACCTGTTGGGGAGGTGTCCACCATACCCATTGATGCGGCCGCGGAAATAGTAAGGCAACTGGGGCCTCCGATTGTCATCCCCATGCACTATAGGACCGAGGCATACGGAGCTAGTCTCAGTCCCGTGGATCAATTCCTGGAGAAAATGAGAGTTCGCGAGGTAGAACCAAGGACGAAGCTCTCGATTACTTCATCGTCTCTACCCAGCAACACACAAATCATAGTCCTCACCTATCCTAACGGTTAGCTGCATATATCATCAGAACGGAAGAGGCCTGTGTCTTGCAGTTGCCTGATTCGGCGGGTTTGGGTTGCCCCAC
>SOJG01000079.1 GCA_004375885.1 Dehalococcoidia bacterium | reverse complement strand
AGCACGGTCCTGATAAGGCCGGGGTCTGTGGTTCGAGTCCACAATGGCCCACTTTTTACTTGGGGGGCCCGGCAAGCAAGAGCCCACCCGAATAATCTCATGGATAACCTGGAGGATGTGCATATCCAGTACATGAGAGCAAGGGCATCACGGTGAGGGCCGGGTAACGGCCAAGACCGAAAGCTTCCAGTCTAGGAGGGTAACAATGAAGAAAATCGATCAAGCAGAGTTCTACCGTCACGCGGCCAGGTTCATCGACAGATTCATGGAAGAGGTCCCGGTGGCCGCTACTCAGCTCGGGGACCATCGCTTTGATGACCGCCTGGCCGATTATAGCAAGGCTGCACTGGACCGACAGCAGCGAGAAATCAAGGACGCTCTTCAGGAGTTTGAAAGCTTCGATACGGCGAGCTTCGATGTGGATGCCAGGATTGACCACCGCCTGATGGTGCAGATCGCCAAGTCGGCCCTGCGCAGCTTTGAGAAGTTCAAGGAGCACGTCCGTAACCCCGGGACATATTCCGATGAGTGCATGGGTGGAGTCTTCCTGCTGCTGATTAAGGAGTTTGCCCCGCTGGAAGAGCGGCTGGAGAAGGTTCTGGGCAGGCTGCGGGCGATACCTGAGGTGCTGGCCCGAGGGAAGGAGAACATAATGCCGCAGGAGGTTCCTCCTGTATGGAACGAGGTGGCGCTGGAGAGCTCTCAGCAGGGCCTGGCGCTGTTCACTATGCTCATCCCGGCCCTGGCTCAGCAGGCGCCGAAGCTGGCGACCGACCTGAATTCGGCCAGCCAGGGGGCGGCCCAGGCGCTGGAGGACTATGCCCGCTTCCTCCGGGAAGAGGTGGCGGCCAAAGCACAGGGCGACTTCGCGGTTGGGAAGGAACTGTTTGAGGAACTGCTCCGCGAGAACCACATGCTCGACTACAGCGCCGAGGAGCTGTTGAAAATGGGCTGGAGGCTGTTTGAGGAAACTGAGAAGGCAATGGACGAGCTGGCTCAGCAGATTGATCGTCAGAAAACCGCCAGGGAACTCCTGGAGGGAGCCAAGGCCGATCACCCGAAGGCTGATGAACTGCTGGATGTGTACCGTCGGGAGATGGCCAGGACAAGACAGTTCGTAGCCGCCCGGGACATCGTGACCATCCCTGCAGGGGAGTCCCTGAAGATCGAACCGACCCCGCCTTTCCTGCGGGGGATCATCCCCTACGCGGCCTACATGATGCCGGGGCCGCTGGAAAAGGTGCAGCAGGGGATCTTTCTGGTGACGCCCGTTGATCCCCAAAGCCCCAAAGAGGAGCAGGAGGAGAAGCTCAAGGGGCAGAACTACGCCAAACTCCCCGTGACAGCCCTCCACGAGGGTTATCCGGGGCATCATCTCCAGCTCGTGTATGCCAACAGTGTCGGCTCGTTACCCCGGAAACTGGGAGGGTTCATCTCGACTCTGTTCATAGAGGGCTGGGCCTTCTATTGCGAAGAGTTGATGGAACAGCTCGGCTATATCGATAAGCCCTTGCCGCGTTTGGGGAGGCTGGCCGACCAGCTCTGGCGGGCGGCTCGAATTATCATGGATGTCTCCCTCCATACTGGAAAGATGACTGTGGAGGAGGGGATTGATTTCCTGGTGGAGAGGGCCGGGTTGGAGAGGAGCAATGCTCGGGCTGAGGTGCGACGCTACACCATGAGCCCGACCCAGCCGATGAGCTATCTCATCGGGAAGCTGGAGATCGTCAAGCTCATCGATGAATACAAGAAGAGGCATCCTCAGGCGTCGCTGAAGGAGGTCCACGATGCCGTCCTCTCCTGCGGCTCGCTCCCCCCGCGCCTGATGCGAGAGCGACTGTCACTGTCTTGACAAACTAAAGGACAGGGTCTATATTTCAGACAACTGAATATGGGAAAAGGCTGAGAACAGGAATAGTACAGCTTAAGGCGGAATTCAGAGAATCGGGTAAGGTGTGAGCCGACATTTGCGCGAGGCTGGAATGGGCCTGGGAGCCGCAAACCGAAAGGTTAGTTAACACCTAGTAGGCTTTGCCGCAGGGACAGCGTCATCATAGTCCAGGGTATCGCCAGATTGGGCGGTACCTGAAAAGAGATGGCCAGCAATGGCCGAAAAAGGGTGGCACCGCGAAGGTCAGACCTCTCGCCCCTTGGGCGAGAGGTCTTTTTATTCTGCGGGTGAGATGTATCAACCAAAGCTAGAGGGAGATTCCTGAGCGGAAAGGTATGGCGACCTGGTTGCGGTTGATCGTGACAGGCCGAACTGTGGGACTCGGCTGATACAATAGGAGGTCAAAATGATGCAGGATACTTGAGTCCAATGCGCTGGCCGAACAAGAAATCGAAAGGAGGGAGAATGAAAAGAGCAATGTGGTTTCTCGACCAAAGGGAGATGCCAACCCATTGGTATAACATCCAGGCTGACTTGCCCGAGCCGCTACCGCCAACCTTGAACCCGGTGACGAAAGAGCCGGTAACCCTGGAGTTTATGAATGTGCTTTTTCCTATTGAGTGTATTAAGCAAGAGATCAACACCACTGACCGCTTCATTGAGATTCCTGATGAGGTGCAGGAGGTTTACCGCACCTGGCGCCCCACAGTGCTACACCGGGCATATCGGCTGGAGAAGGCGCTGGATACCCCGGCCAAGATTTTCTATAAGTACGAGGGCACAAACCAGGCGGGCAGCCATAAGCCCAACACGGCTGTTGCCCAGGCCTACTACAATAAGGCAGAAGGCGTCAGACGTGTAACTACTGAGACCGGTGCGGGGCAGTGGGGTAGCGCCCTGGCCCTGGCCGGCGCCTTTTTTGGTGTAGAGGTAAAGGTCTATATGGTCAGGATCAGCTATGACCAGAAGCCATATCGGCGCATCGCCATAGAGACCTGGGGAGCTAAGGTCGTCCCCAGCCCCAGCCCGGATACTAAGGTAGGGCGAGAGATGCTGGCCAAGTGGCCCGACTGTCCCGGTAGCTTAGGTTTTGCTATTAGTGAGGCAATCGAGGAGGCCGTAGGTCGTGATGATACCCACTACTCCCTGGGCAGTGTGGTTAATCATGTCCTGCTCCACCAGACAATCATTGGGGAGGAGACCAGGAAACAGATGGTGATGGCAGATGCCTATCCCGACATCATTGTCGGCTGCATCGGTGGTGGCTCAAACTTCGCCGGGCAATTCCTGCCCTGGATTCGGGACAAGATCAGCGGGAAAAAGAAGGACATGCGCATTATTTGTGTGGAGCCGGAAAGCTGTCCTAGTGTGACCAAGGGAGTATATGCCTTTGACTATGGCGACGCATGCGGCATGGGGCCCATAATCAAGATGTACACCCTGGGACATGGGTTTATTCCGCCGCCAGTTCATGCTGGAGGACTGCGCTACCATGGGATGGCACCTATCATATGCCACCTCCACAAACTGGGCTTTATTGAAGCTGTGGCTGTGCCTCAAACCAAGGCCTTTGAGGCCGGTATACAGTTTGCCCGCACCGAGGGTATCATCAGCGGTCCGGAGCCCTGCCATAACCTTAAGGTAGCCATTGATGAGGCTCTCAAGTGTAAAGAGTCAGGGGAATCAAAAACCATCCTGATTGCTCATAGCGGGCACGGGCACTTCGACCTGGGGGCCTATGATGAATACTTATCAGGCAGGCTCCAGGATTACGAATATCCCCGGGAGGCGATAGAGAAGGCGTTAGCTGAGTTGCCGAAAGTAGAGTGAAGAAGAGGGCGGGCGCCATGGCGAGAGGGATGGGCAGGCCGGCAGCCTTGAGGCAGGAATCATGGTCACTGGTCGGGACTTGCCAGTATGGGAAGATAGGAGGCGAGGCTGGGGATGCGATTACAGGGTGATGGTCATGTCCTCATAGCCCAGGCTTGTGTCGGCTTCCAATTGCTTGGCTACTGGGCTACTTCTTCTCCGATCTCCGGCTCGAGGGGATTCCCGATATGGACAACGATGACGCGCGGTAGGTGCCCTTTGAGCCTGCGAAATCGCAGCAGCTCCTCCTTTAGGAGCGAGGCATCAAGGTGGCCGAATTTCTTGAGCTGCTCTCCATACTTGTTGGAGCCGGAAACTTCGATGATAAGCAGCTGAGGCGAAATATGGTGCCACTGGTCAGATATCCCCACGGTGGTATCGCCAGTGAAAAAGAGACTCGTGCCGTCAGGAGAGGTGATCTGGTAGCCCACGGCAGGTACGGAGTGTTTGGCCGGCACCGCTAGAACATCATATCCGGCGATACTTTTTCTGCTGTGGGGCTCAATGGCCTCGAGTACAAGAGTCGGCTTATCTGCGGTGGGATACTCCAGGAAGTTGATATACATTTTGCCGTCGAGGAGGCATTGAGTAACAACATCAAGCGTATGGCGCAGGGCGTAGACTACTAACTGTCCCTGCCAGCAATAGCCGGCATTGGCAGCCAGAGTAACGAGATCCCGAGTATGGTCGAAGTGGTGATGCGTAAGCAAAACGGCTTCTATCTTCTTCTGTTCAGGTAGAGAGAGGGCCGAAGTAATACCGCCAGCATCTATAGCCAAGATGCCATCAATCAACAGAGAGGTTAGGCGTGCTGCTTTTGACTCGAGCTGATGGGCGCCCAGGATTCATATTTCCACTTCACTGGCTGTCGATGACTTTATCAGTGGCACCGAGAAAGCTCTGCCATTGGGCCAGTTCTTGCGCCAGGATCTGACGGCCTTTCTCGGTCAACTCATAATATCGTCGTCGTTGCTTGGCAACTAGCTGCCAGGAGCTTGACACCAGCCCTCTGCTCTCCAAACGGCGCAGCGCGGAGTAAAGAGTGCTCGCTGTAAGGTCAAAATAGCCTTCACTCCTTCGATCCAGTTCTCTGGCAATCTCATAGCCGTGTACGGGCAACTCACCTATGATGAACAGCAACAGAGGCTCGACAACACCCCGCAGTAGCTGGCGCAGGTAGGATTGAGACATGTTACCTCCAGTATATCATTTTTAAGAGCTCAAGTCATCCTCGGTTTGAATGAGCCAGACTCCAAGCCAGCGTGGAGTTGCTAAATATCTGAGTCTATGTCTGCAATGGGTTGCGTCCACTCGAAGTCACAGGAGGCGAAGAGATGGGGATGATAGCCACGGCTGCATCTGGTGGTGTAGCGGAGCATCCAGAGATATGATACGATGAAGACTTGTCTTAAGCCTGAGATTTGGCCATACTGATTCCCGGGTTGTGATCTGACCGGGTCTCCCTGACCACGACGCAGGCCGGCACACTGGGATATGGCAGGGAAAAACGAAAACGAGGATGCGGAACACTGGAAGGAGAAAAAAGGTCATAATCCACCGGCCAGAGGGATGTGAAATCGCAGCGGCTGCTGTCGATATCGGGCACTGTTTGAGACCGTTACTGGTCAGTGCCAGAAGGAGAATTGGTCATGCGTGATGAAGAGCGGAAAACGAAAAAGCGGACTCGTATGATGGATATCCCTACGGGAATTGCCTTACTCCATGAACCGAGCCTGAATAAGGGGACAGCATTCACCGAAGAGGAACGCAGGTCCTTGGGACTCGAAGGGCTTCTGCCGCCATTTGTCAGTTCTCTGGCAACACAGGTCATTCGGGTTATGGAGAATTTTCGCAAAAAGCCAACAGACTTGGAGAAGTACATCTACATGATGAGCCTCCAGAACCGAAATGAAACTTTGTTCTACCGGGTGCTGATAGACAAAATCGAGGAAATGATGCCCATTGTTTACACTCCCACGGTGGGGCAGGCGTGTCAGGAATATGGTCACATTTTGAGGAGAGCCCGGGGCATCTTTATTTCAACTAAGGAGCGGGGGCGGGTCGTCGACGTTTTACGAAACTGGCCGAACAAGGATGTGCGCATCATCGTGGTCACTGACGGTGCCCGAATTCTGGGTCTGGGAGACCTGGGCGCCAATGGAATGGGTATTCCTGTGGGGAAGCTTTGTCTCTACACCGCCTGCGCCGGGATTCACCCCGCGCTCTGCCTGCCGGTGACCCTGGACGTAGGGACAGATAACGAGGAGCTGCTACACGATGTTCTCTACATCGGCGTCAGGCAGCGTCGCCTTCACGGAGAACCATATGAGGACCTAGTTGACGAATTCATCACGGCAGTGCAGGAGGTCTATCCCCGTGCCCTTATCCAGTTTGAGGACTTCGCTACTGACAACGCAATTCGCTTGTTGAATAAGTACCGGCACCGAGCTAGCGTTTTCAATGACGATATCCAAGGAACTGGAGCTGTAGCACTGGCAGGTCTGTATTCAGCCCTGCGGATTACCGGGGGCAAGCTGCGGGACCAGAGGATTTTGTTCGTCGGTGCTGGTGAGGCTGGTATCGGAATTGGCGGCATGGTTAGCTCTGCGCTGGTTGCCGATGGGCTGGCTGACGAGGAGGCAAGAAAGCGGTGCTGGTTTGTGGATTCCAAAGGCCTGGTGGTGAAAAGCCGGGACGATCTGGCGGAGCACAAAGTCCCTCTCGCCCACGACCATGAGTATCTCAGAGATCTTCTATCTGCTGTTAAGTCGATCAGACCCACGGTGCTTATCGGAGTATCGGGGCAAGCCAAGGCATTTGACCGCTCGGTATTGGAAGCAATGGCCGCCTGCAATCAAAGACCCATCATCTTTGCCATGTCGAATCCAACCTCTAAGGCTGAATGCACGGCAGAGGAAGCCTATACGTGGACGGAGGGGCGAGCCATCTTTGCCAGCGGCAGCCCTTTTGGTCCGGTCACCCTGAAGGAAAGCACGTATGTGCCGGGTCAAGCCAACAATGCCTATGTCTTTCCCGGCATTGGAGCAGGCGTCATCGCCTGCGAGGCTACGTTTGTCACAGATGAAATGCTTTCTGTTGCTGCCAAGGTGCTGGCTAGCATGGTTTCGGAGGCCGATCTGGCGCAGGGGCGTACTTATCCGCCGCTAACGAGCATCAGGGAGGTCTCCGCTGCTATTGCCACGGCAGTGGCAGAGGTAGCCTATAGGCAGGGCATGGCAAGGAAACCGAAGCCGGCTGACCTACCGACCTTTATTAGGTCTCAGATGTATGAACCGACGTACCGGCGCTACGCTTGAGCGAGGCCTGTTGAAGTAGTGCTGGGCAGCAATCCTGACAAAGGTCGAGAGCGACTGGCCCTTATCCCCGGACTGTCGTGGAGTCAGGTTCTGGCTGTCCACATTCGCCTGCCTGGCCCTTGAGTGTCTCCACAGCATGAGGCAGAGCCGGCAATATCACTTCAAGGCACTCGCGGACTGCCTTGGGGCTTCCCGGCAGGTTGACAATCAAGCATCTGCCACGGGTGCCCACGACCGCCCGACTGAGCATAGCCATGGGAGTCTTCTTGAGGCTCTCAGCTCTCATCGCCTCGGCGAAACCAGGGACGATTCTATCCACCACGGAGAGAGTCGCCTCCGGAGTGACATCTCTGGGAGTGAGGCCTGTTCCGCCCGTGGTGAACACCATGTCTAAATGGTCCTCGTCGGCCCACTTGGCCAGTTTTTCGGCAATGAGCTCTCTCTCATCGGCAATAACGTCGTAGTTTACAATGCGAACACCAATAGTGGGGAGGATTTCATGAATGGCTGCTCCACTCTTATCCTGACGCTCACCCGCTGCTCCTTTGTCGCTGATCGTCAGTATCCCCGCGGCAAGCATTCTCTTCACCTAACCTTCTTCCTTGCCGGGAGAGCAAGGCACGATGCCGGCTTTCAGCACAAGACTCCGCTCTATGAAATCTGCTATTGCCGCTGTGTCACCCTGCGGGAACTGGGCTACATTAGTATCCAGTGGGGCGTCAGTCACAATGGCTGAGAGTTCCTCGGGCGAACACAGTAGGTCATCTCCGAGTTCTCTTCTGTGTACTTCGATCTTGGGAATCGAGCTCTTCCTGAATCCTTCAGCAAGGATCAGGTCGAATTCAGTGCCAGCAGTAAGCGCGATCTCCTCAATACTGAGGTCGTGGTTCACATTCCTGATGAAGGCCACCTTGTCAGGTGAGCTGACGAACACAGTATCGGCACCTGCTGCAGCGAACCTCCAGCTATCTTTTCCCTGCCAGTCTATGTTCATGCCACCCCGACCGTGCTTCACAGCGGCGACCCTGTATCCTCTTGTTTTGAACTCTGCGATGAGCTTTTCCATGAGCACCGTCTTACCCGATTGCGATTTGCCTACGATGGAAACGGTCGGCGGTGTCTTCGCCTCGCCTCGCTCCTCGCCCCAATCAAGCATTTGCACGTCCACGATGTCTCCTGCCTTAACTGCCTTGCTGCCTTCTGGAATGACGGCCAGGCCGTTGGCCGCGGTCATAGACGTGAGAATTCCTGAGCCCTGGGGACCGGTCAGCGAAGCGCGATATTGATGGTCGTGCCTGGTTACAGTGACCCTGGCAAAGACGCGCCGCCCGTCATTATTCACAACAGCATCCTCAATGATCGCTCGGATAGTCGGCTTTGCCAGATTCATCTTGCCCATCATCCTCAGTATGGCGGGACGGGCGAATTGCTCAAAGGTAATCATGGAACTGACGGGATTGCCGGGCAGTCCCAAATGAGGAATTCTCTTCTCCCTGCCTCCTTCCATCTTCGTCATGAAACCGAAGGCAAGCGGTTTTCCCGGCTTCATACAAACGGTCCAGAAGTTAATCTTCCCATGCTCTGCCAGAACATCCTTTACCACATCGTAATCTCCTTTAGAGACACCACCGGAGGTAATGAGCATATCTGCCTCCAAACCCTCGTCTAGTTTCTCGGTCAGAGACTGAACAGAATCGCGTCCTATGCCCAGGATCTTGGGAATTCCGCCATAACGAGAGACCTCGGCAGCGATGGTATAGGTATTGCTATCATAGATCTTACCGGGAGCCAGCGACTGGTCAACAGCGACGAGTTCATCTCCCGTAGCCAAAACAGCCACAATCGGCCGACGGATAACCAGCGCAGTGGGTTGTCCCAGGGAGGCCAGTACTCCTATCTCCTGAGGGCGAAGCACCTGTCCTGCTTTGAGAACTAGCTTTCCCTTGGCAACGTCCTCCCCTTTACAGCGGACATTCAGTCCTTTCTTCACCTGGCGTAGTATGCCGATTTGCGAGAGATCGCGGCCGGACAGCCTACGGTCAACCTCGTCCGTGTCCTCGAATTGCGCCACAGCATCAGCCCCTTCAGGCAACGGGGCTCCCGTCATGATGCGGGTCGCCGTCCCGGGCCCGACCTCTTCTGTGGGCATAGACCCGGCCGCAACCTCTCCAACCACGATCAGATATCTCGGCGATGATTCACCGGCTCCACGAGTGTCTTCAGCACGCAGGGCATAGCCATCCATGGCGGAATTATCCAGTGGGGGAATATCTATAGCTGAGTAGATGTCCTCAGCCAGGACCTGTCCCAAGCAGTCCAGGATAGGCTTGCGCTCGGCGTCAAGAACCTCGACATAGCTCAAGACCCTCTCCAGGGCTTCTTCGACAGAAATCATGAGGCGAACTCTCTAGCTGTATTATAGATTATCTCTGTCCTCTAGACCAACTTCCCTGCTAATGGCAGTTACAGTGATTGGCAGCAATCATGACGCCGAAGTCATTGAAGAGGAATTGTGCAGTGGCAACGATTTATCCGGAAGACTATGGGGTTACAGCTCATAGTGGTCTATTCATTGCCCTTATTTGGCGTCACCCCATTCCAGACAGAGCCATTCCCGGCAATATGGTGGATACCTCTGATTTTGATCGCCCCTGCCGGTTTCTTCGCCGTTGAGCTGGAGAAGCTGCTGAGAAGGCGCCTCGGCGGGACTACCTGAACAAAGACAGTCTAACTTGACTACGGGGTCGTTCGTTTCTTGGGATTAGGCGTCTCTGATTTGACAATTCGCAGTCTTAGCTCTAATATTTGGCCCTGTAACTCTAACTGGGTGCGCAGTTTTGAGGGGCGATAGACTAAGGAGGTAGAAATGCGAGAAAAGGTACAAGCAGCCCTGGAGCAAGTGAGACCAGCGCTGTTAGCAGATGGAGGGGATGTCCAATTGATAGATGTCAAGGATGGAGTGGTGACGTTGAGGTTGACCGGTGCGTGCGGCGGCTGTCCCATGGCGAGTATGACCTTGAAGAGTGGGATTGAGCGAGTGCTAAAGGAACAGGTGCCTGAAGTTAAGGAGGTAGTGGCCGTCTGATCCAGGCACTGCATGTGCACAGGGGGATGGAGACGACCGCGGTAGGAAGCTTATGTCTCGTGGATATTCGGTCTGCCATTCTTGTGGTATGCAGGCGTGATACAGCGGAGCGGCCCCGCCTTGCGAGATATTCAACGGCCGGCTGGTTGTTTCCAGATGGGAAAGTCCAGCGAGAGTTGAGCGGCATAGCTTTTGCGGCTTGACTTGCCTCAAGACATGGACGGATACCCGGGCGCCTCAGATTCCCGATGTATTCCTGAGGGCTTTTGATAGGCGGAGGGATAGAAATGCCCATCTATGAATACATTTGCCCTGACTGCAACCTCAGGTTTGAATTGCTTTGCCATCAGACCCAGGCAAATGAGAGTGCGTCTTGTCTCCGTTGTCACAATGCCGCTACCCGAGTATTCTCTCGTTTTGCCTCTTTCAAAAAAGATAGCGAAGGGTCATCTACGCCGATTGGGGGAAGTTCCTCTTGCGGTACGTGCTCTGCTACCAGTTGTGACACCTGCAAAATGTAGTGCCCTGAGGCAGGAGACTGCCAAGAGCCCGGACAAGAAGAACACGGCATGACCAGGGTGCCAGACTAGATGCCGAGAGTGTGATCACATTGGTGGGCCGGGGCGACGTAGATAAGGCACATTGAGACTGAAGGAGCGAGCAGCTTAGAATTCGGGAGCTTGCTTTTCTTCGCCGAATGCATGAACTGGCAGTAACCGAGAACATAGTCAGTATTGCTCTGGCCAAAGCTGCTGAGGCGCAGGCCAGCAAGATCATACAAATAAACGTGGTGATCGGCGAGTTGTCGGGGTTTGTGCCCGATTCTATTGAGTTCTATTTCGAGTTTCTTGGCAAAGACACGATTGCTCAAGGAGCAGTACTCCGCTTCGAATCAGTGCCGACTCAATTGCGTTGTCGAGACTGCGGCGCGGTCTTCCGTCCCCAAGAAGAGACTTTGTGGTCTTGCCCGAAATGCCGAAGCCGGAGTGTGGAAATATCTAGGGGACGGGAATTCTATGTTGAAAGCATGGAGGTGGAGTGAAAGAATGGGAGCTGGCCAGAGCATCCTGGAGGCTAGTGAAGCGATCACGAGTCGGGGTCCGCAGCTACTACGCAAACACTTGATTTGCGCTCTGAAGACTGTGTCTGCCTGGTGTGGCGGCCGGGCGAGTCTCATTCGGCAGACCACGGCCGGGTTGAGGGGCAGGCTGAGCATAGCAGCTATTTGGCAGAAGATGTTGCTGGTATGTCGAGGATGCGCTTAAACGGCACCGCCAGCACGCTCCTGCCTCATCCCCCATACCGCCACCGGCTCACGTCTATATAACCTCGGACGCCCTCTCTTCTTCTTCCCTGAGTATCTATCCCTCCGATTCAGTAACCCTATCACGGCCTTGCGGTGGTGCCCGTCGTAGCCACAAACTCGTTTAGTATCCCTGTCTTTTCCTTCTTAGCAGCCCGGCAATAACGCCCCCGGACTGCCGCTGCGTATTCTACTATGCTGCATCGTGTC
>SOJG01000045.1 GCA_004375885.1 Dehalococcoidia bacterium | reverse complement strand
CCGCTTAACCAACTTCAGTATCGTCTTACCTCCCCGCACGTGGCAGGCTGTCCCTCGACATACTCTCACAACTGTTCTGCCCCGGGGCTGAGTATATAGTTGAGCATAAAAGCTGATCACCCCTTGCACCTGACTGGGAAAAAGCCCCAAGCTTCTGGCTATGATGGGAATAGACTGAGGAGGGATATACCCGAACTCATTCTGGATCTTCTGCAGCAGCGGTATCATCGCCCACTTCTGCCGACTATGTTCAGACACGATGGTGTCTATTCGTGCCAGTTCAGCCTCTGTGATTGCCGTCGCTTTGCTCATGAAGCACTATCCTTTCCATTATTAGGCTACACCTCTCACGTTTACTAGCATCAGGTAGCACGCGGGCTTGTCCGCCGTCCTTTCGCCTGGGACAGACATCGGCGCTACAACTCCTCTCGTCAAGGGAGAGAGACCTTCTCTATTCTTACGCTGCATACTTTCAGTGAAGGCGCCTTTGTTTCTGGGTCTAAGACAATGTCAAATAGCTCATTAACCGGGGCCTCCGGGAATGAAGCCGGCATAAAGAGCATCCCTTCCGGGAGGCCATCAATAATTCTAGCGACGGTGGTTAATCTGGAGACCGGTGAAATAACGCTGATCTCGTCCCCATCCCTGAGGCCAAGCTTTTGCGCATCGATCTCCCCAATCTCTGCAAAAGACCGGGGGAGGAACTGCCTGAGACGCCTAGCCCTTGAACTCCTGTTGGCAGTGCCAAAGTGATAAAGAGTACTCCCGGTGACCAGAGCAAAGGGATAGTCTGATCTTCGCTCCTCTGCCTGCGGGGTATATTCGACGGGGGAGAGACGGGCAAACCCCTTTAGCAGTTGCCTGCCGTAGGTGCGTCTTGTATCCCCGCGGGCTAGCTCATCCTGTCCGTCCGAATCAGCGTAGGCTTCGTATGACGGAACGAGTTCCTCAATCTCACTCATGACATCGTGCAGAGAGGAAAAGGGCAGCGGCTGTTCCATCTTATCGGCCAGGCGTACCACTATTTCCCAGTCTGGCAGGCTTTCACCAATAGGTGCCATGGCCTTCCGCACCCTGCTTACCCTGCCCTCGGAATTGGTGAATGTTCCATCCTTTTCGGCGAAGCTTGCGGCAGGTAGAACCACTTCGGCCAGCTTGGCCGTCTCGGTAAGGAACATATCCTGGACCACCAGGAAATCAAGGGAAGCCAGAGCCTTACTCACAAGTCGTGAATGCGGGAAGCTCAGACAGGGGTCTTCTCCCACGACATACAGGCCCTTAATCTTCCCGCTTTCTGCCCGTTCTACCATTTCCATGGCAGTCAGCCCGGGGTCGACAGGCAAGCCCACCTTCCAGTGTTCCTCAAATTTCCTTGTTGTCTCGGTATCTGACATGCTCTGGTATCCGGGAAGAAAATCAGGCAGTACGCCCATGTCACAAGCGCCTTGTCCGTTATTCTCTCTTTGCAGGGCATAGATGCCGCCACGCTCAATGTGTCCGGTCAGTACTGCGAGGTTAGCGATAGCTCTTACGCTGTCTGCTCCTCTTCTCTGTTGAGCGATTCCTGTGCCATACACAATCGCTGGTTGAGTTGCCTTGCCATACAATCGAGCGACAGTGCGGATATCCTCAGCGGGGATACCTGTAATAGCCTGAGCAGACTCCGGGGAGTATTGGTCTAATGCTTCAGCCAGCGCCTGGAAATTGTCTGTTCTCCGGGCGACATACTCGTCATCCATCAAGCCTTCATCAATAATCACCTTTGCCAGGCTGTTCAGCAGGGCTACATCAGTGCCAACTTGGGGTTGCAGCCACAGATAGGCAAACGAAGAAAGCTTCGTTGGTCGCGGGTCTATCAATACCAACCTGGCGTGTGTGTCCTTCACAGCCCGCTTTATGGCATAACTGACAATGGGGGCTGATGATGCGGGGTCTGCCCCGATAACAACTATCAGATCTGACTGCTCGAGAGCCCCGAGATCATTGGTAGTGCCAGGGAAACCAATAGAAGAGCCGAGACCCGTTCGGGTGGCAGGGTTGTATAGGCGGCTGCCGTTGTCAATGTTATTGGTCCCCAGCACACATCTGGCGAACCTCTGTAGGACATAACTATCTTCGTTAGTGCACTTAGATGAACCTAGCACAGCCAAGCTGTCGCCACCTTGCTCATGCTTTACTCGTTTGAACCCTGTAGCTACGCGCACCAGGGCTTCTTCCCAGGAGACTTCTTCAAAACCGTCATCACTCCTGATTAGGGGTCTAGTCAATCTGTCAGGGCTGTTGACGAAATCACAGCCGTAGCTTCCCCTTACGCAAAGCGCACCGTGATTGACTGCGTCTTCCTTGCCGGGTGTGACTCGCACTACCTGATTATCCTTGACCTCCAGGCGAATATTGCACCCGCAGCCGCAAAAGGGGCAAGTCGTTTCCGTCGTAGCCTTAATCGTGCCCCCATACGTCCTGTCCTTTTCCATCAGCGCACCAGTGGGACACAGGGCTACGCATGTTCCGCAAAAAGTGCACTCAGAGTGCTCCAACGCTGAGTCGTTTAGTGCCGCTGGTCTGGCAAGGAAGCCTCGCTGGAAGTAGTCAATAGCTCCCTCAACAACCAGCTCTTGACATGCCCGGACACATTTGGCGCATACAATGCACTTGGTCAGATCCCTTTCGATGAATGGGTTGACTTCCTTGATAGTGGCCAGTTGAGGAATCCTCTGAAATGTCGATAGGCCGATGCCAAGATCTGAGGCAATCTGGCGTAACTGGCAGCGGTTACCCTTATCACATATCAGGCAGGAATCAGGATGGCTGGCAAGCATGAGCTTGACTATGGTTCTGCGGTGCTCTATGACCCGTGGGGAGTTTGTGTTGATTACCATTCCTGATGCTATAGGTGTAACACAAGACGCCAGCAAGGCTCCGCTTTGCTCATTCTCTACCAGGCAGACGCGGCAAGCACCGATCGGAGACAAGTGGCTATCGTGACAGAGTGTGGGAATCTCTATTCCTGATTCGCGTGCCAGTTCCAGGACGGTCGCCCCCGGATAGCCGCTTACCTCACGGCCGTCAAGAGTAATGGTTATCGGCTGCAAACCAGCGTGCTCCTCAACAATGCTGCTGCACATGCCAGGCCTTTCACAGGCGATTACTTGGGTTCATCCATGCCCTCCGGCCAGTTGGCAGATACGTAGGCGAAGGACTTGGGGAAATATCTTCCTTCACCTACTGTCCTTATGCCCGTCAAGAGGTCGGAACTGGCAGCGCTCTTGGCAATAAAGCCGTAAGCCCCTACCTGCTTGGCAACAAACATGTTCTCCTCTTCGTCATATTGGGTTAGAATCAAGACCTTTGTCTCTGGGCATTCCTGGGTTATTCGCTTCGTTGCTTCAAGTCCGCTCATCACCGGCATGACTATGTCCATCACCGCTACATTCGGCGTGAGACGCTGCACTTTATCAATGGCATCTCGCCCGTCAACAGCTTCACCTATTACTTCCATGTCTTTTTGCAGACTCAGCAGGGCGCAAATTCCTTCCCTGACTACAGCATGGTCATCTACCACCAGCACCTTGATTCTTCTCAGTGTCTTATCCAGAAATTTCTCAGCCCAGGCCACTATTGAATCTGACTCGACTGGCTTGATTAAATATTGTTCGGCTTCAAGCTTCAAGCCCTCGTCCATGCGCCACCCCTTAATCG
>SOJG01000059.1 GCA_004375885.1 Dehalococcoidia bacterium | reverse complement strand
AAGAAGGGTTATTTTGCGGCGTTTCCTCGGGGGCAAATGTAGTCGGGGCTATTAAACTGGCCAAGAAACATCCTGAACTCAAGGTAATCATTACTATGCTTAATGATACGGGACAGCGTTATTATTCTACCCCATTATGTGGTGTCGAAAAACATATTGAAATCCCAGAAAGAGAGCACCAACTTGATGATTACACTATTGCAGAGCTTGACAAATATCAAGCATCTTTGGAGATTGTGGAATAAGAAAGAGTATTTGACTTTTATGCATGAGACGTATGACAATTAGAGTCTAGGCGGGCTCTGCCAGGGGAGACCGGGGCGGACGGACCGGAGCTGGTGCCCCTCCCGTTGCAGCCTTGGGCATAATCGGGCAAGTGGCATCCCGCGATTAAACGTAGTTAAAAGCAAATTTAGCTTGAATAACTAAATAAAAGAGAAAGGGGGTGGTCGCCTTCAGTAGCAGAGTAATCTTTAGCCGACCAAAATCTAAATTAAGGAGTTTTTAGATGAGAAAGAAAATATTGTTAATCCCGCTGGCATTGTTGTTAGCCGTGAGCTTGGTTGCTATTGGCTGTCCGGCCCCAGCGCCGGCTCCAGCTCCAGCTCCAGCCCCAGCGCCAGCACCTGCCCCAGCGCCGGCTCCAGCTCCAGCTCCAGCCCCAGCGCCAGCACCGGCCCCAGCCCCGACTCCAGCACCAGAGGTGTCCACGGAGGTCCACACCTTTAGTTTTACTTACCCAGCTACCTGGGGAGACATGATGGCTGTGGCGAAGATATTCTCGCCCGGGGGGCCCTACCAGAGGTTGCTCCACGAGCGGAGTAATGGCAGGATAGAGCTCAATATTGTAGGTGATGCCTTTCCCATGGCAGACGTCCTGGAGGCAGTGGGGACAGGGAAGATTGATATGGGAGAGGCCGGGACCCCGTACCAGTCCGCAACCTATCCACTCTGGGCCTGGGAAGCTATCCCGGGAATACTGAGTGAAGACCGGTTCACTGCCATATACGAGCAACTGGCAATATACTTGGATCCTACGGTGCGCGACATATACGATAAGACCTTCAGGGAGGCTGGCGCTGTATTCCTGTTTGCCGACATCCAGGGGGATAACGGCGGAATCTGGAGCACCAAGCGTGTGACCACCGTGAATGACCTGAAAGGCCTCAAGTTGAGGGCCACCGCTAAAATGGTCTCTCAGAGCTTGCAAATGGCAGGGGCAAGCCCTGTCACCATTGGTGCCGGTGATTTTGCCTCAGCAGTAGCATCCGGCGTGGTTGACGGGGTCATCACGGGCATCCCCTACGGCTTCGACGCGGCAAAGATGCACACCCTCACCTCGTCTGTCACTGTCGGCCCCTTCGAGCCGGGCTGGACGGCTTCGATTATCATGAATGCCGAGAAGTTCGATGCTCTACCGGCTGACCTGCAGCAGATTCTGAGGGAGGTATCAGACGAGACTGCTTGGATGGTTGCGTCAGCTTGCGTCGATGAGCAACAGATTTGCGCCTGGGCATTAGATGCAATGAGCGACTTCGAGTACCTGCGGTTTGAATCAGGGGAATGGGATAAGCTGGTCAAGATGCTGGAGCCAATGAGGCAGGTATGGCTCGATGACGTCGAAGCATCAGGCAGTCCCTATGGACCAGCTATGCTTGATGCTATCGAAGCAGCCAAAGCTGAGTGGCACGCATTCGAAACACATCCATAGAGAAATTACAGTGCCCAAAATACCTGTCCACAACAATAATCTAATTATCTTGGACAGGAATATTGCCAAATAGTGAAGCAGTGGAGACCCCTGCTCCACTGCTTCACTAGATAAACAGTCCTGAAGTGGTGGGATAAGAACGGTGAAACGATTTATTGATATCATAGCTATCGTGAGTAGGGAGTCTGCGGGGTGGTTGATCTTTGGCCTGCTGGTGCTGATCATGGCCGAGGTCTTTACTCGCTATGTACTGAGAACCTCGCTGTTGGCAGCTGATGAGATTGGGGCTTACATGGTGGTTGGGATAACCTTCTTGGGGTTAGCCCATACCTGGGTGGAAAAGAGCCACATCCGCATAGAATTCGTGATAAGGCGGGTAACGGCCAGGGCCAGGCAGTGGCTGAGGATAATAACCCTGTTCATGGCTGCGGCCATTACGATGACTCTCATCTGGGCAGGATACGAGTTCGTTTCCTATTCTCATAAGATTGGCAAAAAGTCCGCCACTGTACTTGAGATACCCCTTCAATACCCCGAAATGGTGATAGGGGTTGGCGCACTTCTGGTCTTCATCGTCATTGTTGCTGAACTTGTGACTACCGTAAAAGCTACCAAGAATCCTAAGAGGTGAGCCTATTGGACTTTTTTGATATATTATTACCCGTCGTTGTTCTGGGCAGTATGCTTATCCTTCTAGCCCTGGGGCTGGAGATAGCCTGGAGCTTGGCAATAGCGGCCACGATAGGTCTGGTGTTCTTCCTCGATCAACCCATTAACCAGCTCGCCTACACCTCATGGTCGACACTGAATTCTTTCACAATGAGTGCTCTGCCACTTTTTGTACTCATGGGGGCGGTTCTGAGTAATAGCGGAGCTAGCGAATACCTTTTTGATGGCATCGAGAAATGGCTGGGGAGGCTTCCCGGGGGATTAGCCACCAGCACTATCGCGGGCAATGCCATCTTCGGTGCGATGTGCGGTTCAAGCGTGGCGGCAACGGCTACCTTTGGCAGGCTGGTTTTTCCTACAATGGAGGAGAGAGGTTACCAGCCCGGATTCGCCCTGGCCTGTATAGGCATGGGAGCACTCCTATCGCCTCTTATCCCGCCCAGCGCACTGCTCATTATTTACGGGGCCTGGCAGCGTGTATCCATCGTCGCCCTGTTTGCAGCAGCGATTGTACCAGGGATAATGCTGGCACTTCTCCTGATGCTCACTGTCGTTATCGTGGCCAGTTTGAACCGCAACCTAGCTCCTCAAGGGGATAAGTATACATGGCGGGAACGGCTGGTGGCAACCAGAAACCTGATACCATTTGCGCTCATAATAGTGCTCGTGCTCGGGTTCCTCCTTGGTGGCATTACGACCCCTACTGAAGCAGGGGCGATTGGCGCCTTCCTCAGCATTGTCGTCAGCCTAGCTTATAGGCGCTTTAACATGGCGGTACTCAGAGCGAGCCTTTTTGACGCTGTAAAAGTAACCAGCTTCGCCCTGTTCATCGTGGCAATGGCTTCGGTAATAGCCCATGTGTTCAACCTGGCCGGCATCATAAGTGGTACCAAAGAACTGGTATTGGGGCTTGGACTGGGAAAGTATGGGACGTTGGTGCTGTTCTTCGTGATGTATTTGATCGGCGGGATGTTCCTTGAGGCTTGGTCGATGCTATTCATAACCATGCCGTTGGTTATGCCAATCCTTCACGAGCTTAATATAAGTCCTGTATGGTGGGGGGTGGCCTACGTTATCGCAGGAGAAAACAGTATTATGACCCCGCCATTCGGTCTCTCGCTTTTCGTCCTGCAGGGTATTGCCCCGCAGTATCCTGTCGAGACGATCTTCCGCGCCGCATTGCCATTGTTTATTCCGGTATACCTTACCTTGGCATTAATGGTTATCTTCCCCGAAACTGCCCTATGGCTGCCTAGCCTGCTTGGGCTGTAGTTTATTGTGATAGGTTAGTCTCATATTACAGAACTGAGGAGTTGAAGC
>SOJG01000067.1 GCA_004375885.1 Dehalococcoidia bacterium | reverse complement strand
GTTGCGCTCTTCTCATTGTAGCTGTCATCGGCCTCAACTGCAGCGCGTGCACCACTAGTTGTAGCACAGTGGACCTTACACTTCTCGCGTACTCGGGCTACATTCGTTATTGACAAGTTTACTTCTGACGTCTATCCTATTCACCGCCGGTACTTCTCAAGCGTCTTCTGGGCGTGGATATTGCATTCCATGTTACGGGAGAGAGGGGAGACCTAGCTATGGCTTCAACGGCCACGCAGTGTTCTGGACATCACACAGGGCAGCAAGGACGGTTTGGATCGTTGTCAAACACGTTAGCGAAAAAACATAGCTATGATATCGATGCCAGCGAGGCGAGGGTAACCAAGCTTGACCCGCGGGATGCCCGTCTGCCGCGATGAGGATACGCAGCCAGCTGGTTCGTGAGATACAGAAAGGAGTAGGCAAATGGAAAATGAACAGGCGAGGACAATGGAGGTGCTTCAGCGGGCCATCCAGATGGAGATAGAAGGCAAGGAGTTCTACCAGAAGGCAGGCCAGAGAAGCAGCAGCAAGCTAGCTAAGGAGCTATTTCAGCAGCTAGCTAGTGAGGAAGATGTTCACCGCAAGAAGTTTGAGCAAATATATGAAGGCCTCAAGAGAGGGCAGAACTGGCGTGATGTAGGGCCACCATCCGAGAAAGGGAGAAGGCTCAAGTCCTTATTCGCCGAAGCCACCAAAACACTGGGTAGTAGGATTGAAGCGGTCGAGTCTGAACTCGAAGCTGTCAAGATAGCTATGGATATGGAGATCAAGGCTTATACTCTGTATCACTCTCGGAGCGAGGAAAGCACGCTCCCTGTAGAGAAGCGGTTCTACCAGGCCCTGGCCGGCGAGGAGCGCGAACACCACCTTGCCCTTCTCGATTCCTACGAGTATCTTAGCGACCCGGCAGGATGGTTTACCAAGAGAGAGCATTGGTCACTGGATGGAGCGTAGACAGACAAATAGGAGCGTACAAACATGGGGGACGTTGCTTTAAGCATTGAACAGCTAACTGTAGAGGTAGAAGGGCGGGAGATTCTGCATAGCATACATTTGGAGATGAAGCTTGGTGAGACCCATGTCCTTTTCGGTCCCAACGGCAGCGGGAAAACGACGTTGCTCATGGCGTTAATGGGTTTCCCGAAGTACCGGGTGACCAAAGGCCGGATCATGTTTCAAGGTCAGGACATAACTAGGTTCTCGCTGGATGAGAGAGCTCGCCTGGGAATTGGCATATCCTTCCAGCGGCCGCCGGTAGTTCGAGGGGTAAAAACCCGTGACATGGTGGCTGCCTGCCTCAAGGGCCAAGAACATGAGGGGCGTATCAGTCAACTCGCAGAGAAAGCTAACCTGACCGATTTTCTGGACAGGGAGATAAACTACGGGTTCTCGGGAGGGGAGATAAAACGTTCCGAGTTGATGCAACTACTGGCACAGAGGCCCACATTGACATTGATAGATGAGCCTGAATCAGGCGTTGACCTGGTAAATATCGCCCTTATCGGTGAACTGATAAACAGCTTGCTGGAGAAAGACTGTCCCATACCTGAAAGAAGATGCATGGGGCTCATCATCACCCATACCGGTCATATTCTGGACTATGTCAACGCCCGCACAGGCTACGTCATGTGTGACGGCGTAATCGGATGTGAGGGAGACCCTCACGAGATTCTGGCCACTATTAGGGAGAAAGGCTACCAGGAATGCATCAAGTGTTTTCTGAGGAGGGCGCCAGGTGGCTCGGAACAAATCGTCTAAGGCGCACCAAGATAAGGCCAGGGCAGCGGCGACCAAGCCAGCCACATTCGGTGAGGACATAGACTTGGACAGTTACGTCGGCTCAGCCGACGAGCAACCCTATCAGACTGACCCTTCCAAGCTCCCTCCCGCGGCCAAAGAGCGCATGTTAGAAGCAGGAGTCATTTTGGATGACCCGCGCCAAAGAGCAGGGACCTTTATTCAGATGGACAACGCTCCAGTTCATAGCTCGGTCAAACAAGAAGGTGTAGAAGTGATGGCAATCAGCCAGGCTCTGGACAGATATGACTGGCTGTGGGACTACTGGTGGCAGGCGGTGGCCGTGGATACCGATAAGTACACTGCCAACGTGGAGTTGAACCAGTACAACGGCTACTTCATCAGAGCACTGCCCGGCTACAAGACTATCTACCCGGTTCAGGCCTGTCTCTATCTGGCGAAAGCGCGCCTGGCGCAGAATGTGCATAACATCATCATCGCCGAAGAGAACTCAGAGTTACACATCATTACCGGCTGCACCACTGCTTCTGAGGATGAGGCCGGCCTGCATCTGGGCGTCTCTGAGTTCTACATCAAGAGAGGGGCTAAGGTCACCTTTACCATGATACATAACTGGAACCCGGAAGTAGCAGTCCGCCCTCGCTCGGCAGCTATTGTGGAAGAGAATGCCTTGTTTCTAAGTAACTATGTACTTACGAAGCCAGTCCGTTCGCTACAGATGTACCCCACAGCCAGGTGTGTGGGCGAAAACGCTGTTGTCAGATTCAACAGTGTTCTGGTGGCAGCTCCGGGGTCATCGCTGGATGTCGGTTCTCGGGTCATTCTCAACGCAAAGGGGGCGAAAACCGAAATCGTAGCGCGCGCGATAACTACCGGGGGTAGCATCGTTGCCCGGGGTTACGTCGAGGGCAATGCCCCTGATGTCAGAGGTCACCTGGAATGTCGCGGGCTAATCCTTACGGGAGGGGGCATAATCCATGCCATACCCGAGCTTAAAGGTACGTTAGCCGGCATCGACCTATCCCATGAGGCGGCGGTGGGCAAGATAGCTGAAGAGGAGGTAGAATATCTCATGGCACGAGGGCTAACTCAGAACGAGGCCACAGCCACTATAGTGAGGGGATTTCTCAGGGTGGATATAGAGGGCTTGCCGCCATTGCTCAGCGCCGAACTACAGCGGGCGATTCAAGCCAGTGAAAAGGACCTTATGTAGAGAAAGCCAAAAGGAGGTGAATCATGAATCACAAGGCTCTGCATAACTGCAGCTATGGTTTATATGTAATCAGTTCCAGAAAGGGAGACAGGCTCAACGGGCAAATAGCCAATACCGTAGTTCAAGTCGCATCTGACCCGCCAACCATTGCCGTGAGTATTAATAAGCAGAATCTGACTCATGAATTTATCAGTGAAAGCAAAGTCTTTACTGCTTCTATACTATCACAGGATACGCCCCTCTCTTTCATCGGTCATTTTGGCTTCAAATCAGGTAGGGAAGTGGACAAGTTCAAAGATGTCAATTACAGACTAGGTGACAATAAGGCTCCCATAGTACTTGACCATAGCTTAGCTTACCTCGAAGCCAAGGTGATTAATCAAGTAGATGTTGGGACACACACTGTCTTCATAGGAGAGCTCGTGGGAGCGGAGGTCCTCACAGAAGGTGAACCAATGACTTATGCTTACTACCATCAGGTTAAGAGGGGCACCACTCCTAAGACAGCTCCCAGCTATATCAAAGAGAGAAAGGAGACGATATCCAAAATGACGAAATACGAATGCACTGTCTGCGGATATATTTATGACCCTGAGTTGGGCGACGCCGACGGCGGTATAAAGCCGGGAACGCCTTTCGAGGATTTACCCGACGACTGGGTATGCCCTATCTGCGGAGCAAGCAAGGACCAGTTCGAGAAAGCGAAGGAATAAATGAAAGCAAGACAAATAAAGGCAAATGTTTACTGGGTAGGGGCTATTGACTGGGACAGGCGTCTCTTTGACGCTCTGATACCCCTTCCCGATGGAA